>JANQPK010000418.1 GCA_028289505.1 Cyclobacteriaceae bacterium | reverse complement strand
GAGAAGCTAGCTACCGGATTCCTGATTACTGAGGGCAATGATAAGCTTGTCATTCATTATCCCACCAATGATGCGGTACCGATGAATAACCAACAGGTGAAAAACGCCTTGAAAAAGATGGCTGATCAGGCCTTAAAAAATGAGCGTAATTTGCTGGTAGTGGGGCATACCGACAGCCGTGGTGAATCCATGGATAACATGAAGTTGGGATTGGCGAGGGCTACCACCATCAAGGATATATTGATTTCATATGGTATGAAGGAAAGCAATGTACTGGCGGAATCTGAAGGTGAAGCAGTTCCGTTAGTAAGCAACACCACCCCAAGAGGACGCCAACAAAACCGACGGGTAGAAATCGTTTTAATTTAACAAGTCAGGATTATGTTCTTAACTCCATTATTCAGTGCACCAATCGATATCACCATCATGCTTCTGGGAGCATTTCTAATTGGATATGGTATCGCCTGGCTGATGCGTAAATACACCATCGATGATCAGAAGGAGGTTATTGATAAAATGCAGCAGGAGATTCGACACATCAATATTTCAAACGAGAATCTGGATATTGCCAAAGATAAGTTGCAGGACCAATTAAATGAGTGTATGGAAAAGAGCGAGAATAAGGTAGGCAGGGAGGAACTGCAACGCGCCAATATTGAACTGAAAAAGGAGCGAGAGCGAGCTGAGACCGCGACAAATTCTCTGATCGAGATCGAGCAATCGCACGAATCTCTCAAACGAGAACTGCAATTGAAAATTGATCAGATGATGACTCCAGATGAGGCAAATAAACTGAGGTCAGAAGTGAATCGATTACGGGTACATAATTCCATTCTGGAGGAGGAACTGGCCGAGTTCAAGAACAAGAGTCAACACACAGATGTCCCAGAAGCAAGCTCCGCCATGGAATCCCTAAATGCTTCTTTTGTTTCCGATATTGGTATTAAGGCCGCCAGGTTCGAAGAAAAGGACGATCTTAAGCAAATCAGTGGAGTAGGGCCTTTTATTGAAGAGAAGTTACATCGCTTGGGCATATTCACTTTCGATCAGATAGCCTCTATGACTAACGAACAAGCTGAAAAGATCAATGAAGCCATTGAATTCTTTCCCGGTAGGATCCAGCGTGATGACTGGGTTTCCCAAGCCAAAAGGCTTGGGGAACATGGGAACATATGATCAACAGAACATGCGACCAATTGAGCAGAGCTTCTAGTCCTTTGATCTAGTTTTTTCTCTGCTACCCTGGGCAGTGGTGATACTTTTCACAAAAATTGCTATCAATTGGTTATTCTCTGAGATAAGATCTGCCAGATTTTCATCTGAGTTTCTATAAAGTCCCGATTTATCAATCAATCGTAGGCATATATGGGTTTCCCTTAGCTCTTTGAGAATTACTTTCATTTTATGAATAAAATCTCTCCTAGACTCTGCACTTTGGGCCTCACCATAGTTTAAGGAAACTGAAGTTCCGGAACGACCCAACTGTTTTGAAAGATGGATTCCAATTTCAGTCTTATAGATACACTTGGTGATTTGGATAATATTTGTAGAGAATTCGATGAGCCTATCCTCAAGAAATTGCCTTCTCATTAGTTTGATTATGATAATGTCCTAATGTAGATATCATCAGTCTCATTATCGGAAATTCAGATTACTCAAATTCCTTAATTCCCCCATTCTCAAGTTCCCCCATTCCTTCATTCCCATTCCCATGTTCTCATATTCCCTCATTCCCCCATTCCCAACGCTCCCACCAGGTCCTGCAAAATATCCTCTGCATCTTCAATGCCCACCGACATTCTGACTAAATCATCAGCAATGCCTGCTGCCAACCGTTCTTCTCTAGACATCTTGATATGTGAAGTAAGTCCGGGTATGCTCACGATGGTTTCTACTCCTCCCAGGCTAAGCACCGGTTGTATCAATTTCAGCCGTTTACAAAAGGCCACCGCATCACCTTCTTGGTTCAGCTCAAAAGAAAGCATGCCTCCGAAACCGTCCATTTGTGATTTGGCCAGATTATGTCCTGGGTGGGATTCTAATCCAGGATAGTGAACCTTTTTGATGGCAGGGTGTCGCTCGAGTTCTTTGGCCAAGAACAGGGCATTTTCATTTTGACGCTGAACCCTGAGAGACAAGGTTTTTAAGCTACGTTCGATCTGATGGCAGGTTATGGCATTCAGACTACTACCCCAATCCACAGCGCTTTTAATCATAATTTGCTGCAGCTTTTCACTGGTTATCAGGGCCCCAAAGCAAAGATCACTATGTCCGCTCAGATATTTAGTTCCGCTGTGCATGACGATATCGGTTCCCATAGCCAGTGGATTCTGATTAATTGGAGAAGCAAAAGTATTGTCGATCATGGAGATCACTCCGCGCGCTTCAGCCAATTGAGATATTCCTTTTACATCATAAACCTTCAAAAGTGGATTGCTGGGTGTCTCAAAATAAAGCAGTTTGGTATTCGATTGAATTGCCTCGCTAAAATTATCCACTGAAGTGCCTTGCACCAGGGTGTAATCAATTCCCAGTTTTTTCAACTGAGCCAGCGCAAAGTGATAAGTACCTCCGTAAATTTGATCCTGTAGCACTACGTGGTCTCCCGGACTGAGTAATGCACTGAAGGCGGTACTGATGGCAGCCATACCCGAGCTCACTACCAGTCCAGCCTCACCCTGCTCCAAGGCACAAAGTTTAGCCACTACCGCCTGCTGGTTGGGCGTGTTAAAATATCTGGGATAGGTGTTTTCTTGCCTGTCCAAAAACCCAGTAGCAGTGGAAACGAATATTGGGGAATTTACACCAGCTTCAATGGTATCAGAGATGGTACCGGCGTGCACACATTGGGTGGCGAGTTTTAATTTACTTTGGTCCATAGAAAATTTGCAAAATACCATGCAACATAGGTTTTATCCTTTATTTTGGCAATCTTTACTTAGGTTGAATTAGAGAATAAAAAATCAATATTAAATATGGACGGAAGCAGATTGGAAGTGATGAATCACGTGGAAAAGTTTGTGCATGAGCAACTGAATAAATTTCTGCGGCCAGTGGATCAGATTTGGCAGCCAGCGGACTTCTTGCCAGACTCCAGAAATGCCTCCTTCTTTGACGAGGTGAGAAATCTTCAGGAGCGCGCCAGAGAACTGGCGTACGACTTTTGGGCAGTGTTAATTGGTGATACGATCACCGAGGAGGCCCTGCCTACCTATGAATCATGGCTGGTTGGAATGGAAGGGGTTAACCAAGAGGAGCGAAATGGCTGGACCCAATGGATTAGAGGTTGGACCGCTGAAGAGAATCGACATGGTGACTTGCTGAATAAATATTTGTACCTCTCTGGTAGAGTGGACATGAGACAGGTGGAAGTCAGTACCCAGTATCTGCTGCAGGATGGTTTTGATATAGGTACATCTGCCGACCCTTACAGGAACTTTGTGTATACCAGCTTTCAAGAGATGGCCACGCTGATCAGCCACCAAAGAGTAGGTGCGATCGCCAGGAAACAAGATAATCCGGAATTGGCCAAGATTTGTAATAAGATTGCTACCGACGAAGGGCGTCACGCGCACGCTTACCAGTCATTCGTAACCAAGATCCTTGAAGTGGATCCCAGTGAAATGATGCTGGCCTTTGCCGATATGATGAAGAAGAAAATCGTAATGCCCGCACATTACCTTAGGGAACTTGGGGTTGACTTGGGTTCTACCTTCAACCACTTTTCGGATGCCGCGCAACGTTTGGGTGTTTATACTTCCAACGACTATGTGGATATTCTCGAATCTTTGGTCAAACTATGGAAAATCGATAAGGTTCCCGATCTCAACGGTGCGGGTGAGAAAGCAAGGGATTATCTAATGAAGCTTCCAGACAGACTTCGCAGGGTTTCTGAGCGACTTCAGGTACCTGAAACCACCTACGAATATAGCTGGATTGGAATTCGGACCAGCTAATTGAATAGGTGAAGTAGCTATGAAGTCTTCCAGGACCGTAGGATTCACCGCAATGAGAAATGGCAGCGCAGCGGATTTTGAGATCATCAACGAAAATGATGAGATTACTGCCCGTGAGTTACCTGATAGAATTATAGAGCATCTCAAAGAGATGGCCCTTGATGATGGGGCTTATAAAATCAGTCGATTGGATCACGTATTACAATGCGCCACCCGCGCTCATAGAGATGGAGCAGATGATGACTGGGTAGCGGCTGCATTGGTGCATGACCTTGGGGACGTACTGGCTCCCTTCACCCACGGACAGGTTGCCGCTGAAATCTTGCGACCTTTTGTCAAAGAAGAGGTGACTTGGGTGGTACGGAATCATGGTATTTTTCAGATGTACTACAACAAAAGTCTAAGCCAGCAAGAACGCAATAGCCGCGATAAACTTAAAGACCATCCTTACTATCAATCTGCAGTATATTTTTGTGAGAAATGGGACCAGTGCTCTTTTGACCCGGATTACCCTTTTGAAAGTCTTGATTTTTTTATACCTGTAATCAAAAGCGTTTTTACTAGGCCACCTTTTAGAAAAGTCTTAGGTAGCCCAGGTTTTGCCACCCACTGATTCCAGCGTTTCGCATCCCTGGAATCCCCCGGGAAGTTCATCGTAGTTCAGGAATTCAGTGGCCCCTACCTCTGAAGTGAAGAAGCCCAGAACTGTCAATTCCTTTAGCATCAGAAAAAAAGGCTGTAGCGCGGTTCTTTGGGTAAGTTCTTTAAGTACTTGATCCTGTTCTAAGTCAGAGGCATCGGCGAAATTTTTGCTGACAAGCTCATTACTGATGGCACCCAATTGCTGTAGTCCAGCTTGAAATTGTTGTTGATCCTCGGGTAAATAGTATTCTGCAACCATCTCATCAATAAACTGAGTCACAGCTGCATCCAGGGCTCCGGGAGTCTCCCCGGAGGGTAGTATCCGGGAGCTGGCACTTTCTACCAAGGCAGCCTCCTGCTCAGTAAGAATGAGTGGCTGCCAGTTTCTGGCATTTTTGGCAGTGCATCCGTTGAGCACGCCGGTTAACGCCGGTCCTGA
>JANQPK010000415.1 GCA_028289505.1 Cyclobacteriaceae bacterium | reverse complement strand
TATCAGGAGTATTAGAGAGGAAGTAGACCAACTGCTGCTTTTTGACGCCGGTGATATTTTCCAAGGCACCCCGTATTTTAACCTATTTGAAGGTGAATTGGAATTTAAGCTTATGTCTCAGATGCAATACGACGCTTCCACATTGGGGAACCACGATTTTGATAACGGCTTGGAGGGTTTACAGCGACAACTACCGCATGCAGAGTTCCCATTTATTATTTCAAACTACGACTTTGCCAATACCTCTTTGAGCAATGAGTTTACTCCCTATAAGGTATTTGAAAAAGGAGCCTTAAAAGTAGGTGTATTTGGCCTGGGGATAGAATTGCAGGGTTTGGTACCGGACAAACTTTTTAAAGGTGTCAACTATATTGATCCAATACCGGTGGCAGAAGAGATGGTCCAACAGCTTAGATTACTGGAATGCGACCTGTTAGTGTGTTTATCTCATCTTGGTTACAAGTATGAAGGAAGCAAAATATCGGATGTAAAGTTGGCTGAATCCGTAGCTGGCATCGATCTGATAATCGGGGGCCACACGCATACTTTTATGCCAGAGCCCGAGCAAATTACAGGCCCGGAGGGCCACTCAACCTTGATAAATCAGGTGGGTTTTGGTGGAATAAATCTTGGACGAATTGACTTTAAAAGAGTTGCCGGTTCTGGTGATATAACCCACTCCTCCAAAACTGTAAAAGTGTCAAACTAGTCAACTAAAAATCGATTTTTTTTATTTGTAATTTTTCGTAAAATTTGTTTCCCTTTTTGCTAGCTTGGTACTAACCCTGTTACTTTATTAGTTAATGCATTCGGATTCAAATACCGTATGGGACAATTGTCTTAATTACATAAAGGAGAACATAAGTGAACAGAGTTTCAAGACCTGGTTTATACCTATTGTTCCGATCAAACTAGACAACAATGTGCTCACCATCCAGGTACCGAGTCAGTTTTTCTACGAATGGCTAGAAGAACACTATGTTAGCTTATTAAGACAGGCAATAGATCGCGAATTGGGTTTGGATGCAAGGTTGGAATACTCGGTAATCGTGGATAAAGGGAATGATCATTCCAAACCCTATACCATTAGTTTACCCACTGGTAAAACCGGAAGTTCCAAAGGGCCCAATGGTCAACAGCAAAATCCAAAAAACCCCTTTGACTTAAGGTCACTGGATCAAATTCAACAAAAATCCCATCTCAACCCACAGTATACATTCAATACTTTTATTGAAGGAGACTGCAACCGGTTGGCACGTTCTGCGGGCTTTGCAGTAGCTTCCAAACCCGGTGTTACCAGTTTTAATCCGTTGATGGTGTATGGAGGTGTTGGATTAGGGAAGACCCATTTGGTTCAAGCCATTGGCAATGAAATCAAAGCTAATTTGGGTGCAAAGTTTGTATTGTATGTTTCCTCCGAGTATTTCACCAATCAATTTATCGAAGCAGTAAAGAACAATAAGGTTCAGGACTTCACTAACTTTTATCTGCAGGTGGATATTCTAATTATAGACGACGTGCAGTTCCTTTCAGGAAAAGAAAAAACACAGGAAATCTTCTTTCATATTTTCAATCATCTGCATCAAACCGGTAAGCAGATTATTATGACCAGCGATTGCCCTCCCAGGGATCTTAAAGGACTAGAAGAGCGGCTTTTATCACGGTTTAAATGGGGATTAACTGCTGATTTGCAGCAACCAGACCTGGAAACCAGGATTGCTATCATCCAGAAGAAAATGCAAGCCGACGGTATCGACATCCCAGAGAATGTTATCGAGTATCTGGCGTACAGTGTCGATACCAACATCAGGGAGTTAGAAGGCGTTATAATATCATTAATCGCGCATGCCTCACTCACCAAGAAGGACATAGATCTGGAATTGGCCAAACAGACACTGAAGAATATAGTTCAGGATATTGACTCTGAAGTTGGTATCGATTTCATTCAAAAGACGGTCTCTGATTATTTCGATGTAGTATTGGAAGACCTTAAGGCCAAAACTCGGAAGAAGGAGATTGTAATCGCCAGACAAACTGCGATGTACTTTTCCAAAGAATACACCAATCACAGCTTAAAATCTATTGGTTACCACTTCGGGGGCAGGGACCATAGCACCGTGATACATGCAGTACAATCAGTCAACGATATGATTGACACTGACTCTAAATTTAAGTCGTCTATTGAAGAGCTTAAGAAGAAACTGAAGATGCGAACTGTTTAGTGCCTTCAAAATAGTTAAACAGGTAAATGGGAATTCGATCAGTTCTAAGCAAGCCGTTTGCTTCTTGGGTAGTAAAAAAGCAAAGGAAGTGGATGCAAAATGGCGGCAGGATTCAAAAAATGGTGTTTTCGTCACTAATCGAAAAGGCAAAACACACAGAGTTTGGTAAGCGTCATCAATTTGAAAAAATTAGCACTTATCAAGATTTTGTATCAGCTGTACCCGTTAACGATTATGAGGGGATAAAGGAATACGTCTCCAAGATTATTGAGGGGCAGGAAAACATTTTATGGCCTGGAAAGCCCATTTATTTTAGTAAAACCTCGGGTACCACCTCAGGCACCAAGTACATTCCTATCACCAGTGATTCCATTTCCAATCATATTAATGGTGCCCGTGATGCCTTGCTTAATTATGTATATCACACCGGGAATGGCGATTTTCTAGATGGTAAGCTGATCTTTTTGTCCGGTAGCCCAGAACTGGATCATACTGAGAAAATCCCAACCGGCAGGTTATCAGGTATTGTGAATCATCACGTCCCAGCATATCTGAGAGGTAACCAATTGCCATCTTATCAGACCAATTGTATGCAGGATTGGGAAGCGAAGGTGGACCGCATAATCGATGAGACAATATCACAGGATATGACATTGATTTCAGGGATCCCGCCCTGGGTGCAAATGTATTTTGACAGGATTCTGCAGCGTACGGAAAAATCTATCATGGAGGTTTTTCCGAATTTCTCACTTTTCGTGTACGGCGGGGTGAATTTCGAACCCTATAAAAACAAATTATTTGAATCAATCGGAAAGACTATTCCTTCGGTGGAGACCTATCCTGCATCAGAAGGATTTGTCGCTTTTCAGGACATACCAGATGATTCCGGCTTGTTGATTCTGTTGGACAGCGGGATTTTCTATGAGTTTATTCCAACTGACAGCTATTTTAACTCCAATCCAATAAGGCTGACTATTGATCAAGTGGAACTCGGGGTGAACTATGCCATCATATTGAACAATAATGCTGGTTTGTGGGGGTACTCTCTGGGTGATACTGTAAAATTCGTATCGTTGAATCCATACCGCTTGTTGGTGACAGGTAGAATAAAACACTTTATTTCAGCGTTTGGCGAACATGTGATTGGTGAGGAGGTAGAAAAGGCCATGAAGGCCACACTCGCTAAGTTTCCGGAAACATCAATAATTGAGTTTACGGTGGCACCCCAAGTAAACCCAGACTCAGGCCTACCATTACATGAATGGTTTATAGAATTCTCCCATCAGCCAAGCAATTTGTCTGACTTTGAAAAAGAGTTAAATTTGCAATTGCAAAAATTAAACAGCTACTACGACGACCTCATTTCCGGAAGCATTTTACGGAATTTAGAAATCATTCCACTAAATAAAGATTCGTTCAGGAACTATATGAAAGCAAGAGGAAAACTTGGTGGCCAAAATAAGGTGCCGAGGCTGTCAAATGATCGCGAGATCGCGGAACAACTAATGCCCTTTGCATTGAACGATTACAAAAGTAGATCACAATAGCATCAGACAAGAAAAATATTGCCATTCTGGGTTCGACCGGATCAATTGGTACTCAAGCTTTGGAAGTAGTGGAGTCACACCCTGACCATTTTCAAGTCGAGGTATTGACTGCAGGGAGTAATGCCGATCTATTGATCGAGCAAAGCTTAAGACACCAGCCCAATACAGTGGTGATCGGTGATGCTCAGCAATATCAAAAGGTGATGGATGCATTGGATCCGCAGGGTATAAAAGTTTACTCCGACGGGGCCATTGCTGATGTTGTAACCATGGAAGGGATTGACCTGGTGCTCACTGCCTTGGTAGGTTATGCTGGACTACTACCCACTATAAATGCTATTAAGGCCGGTAAAAATATTGCATTAGCCAATAAGGAGACCTTGGTAGTGGCAGGGCAGCTGATCACCTCACTTGCAGAGGAAAATGCAGTAAATATTTATCCTGTGGATTCCGAGCATTCAGCGATATTCCAGTGCCTCTTGGGAGAATGGCAAAATCCTATTGAAAAAATTGTACTTACTGCTTCTGGTGGCCCATTCAGAGGTCGCGAGAGAGAATTTCTAAGAAATGTTACCAAAGCAGATGCCCTGAAACATCCTAACTGGGATATGGGCGCCAAGATCACCATCGACTCTGCAACGCTGATGAACAAGGGCTTGGAAGTGATTGAAGCTACCTGGCTCTTTGGTTTAAGGCTTGATCAAGTTGAAGTAGTGGTACATCCGCAATCCATTATTCACAGTATGGTACAGTTTAATGATGGTTCGATTAAAGCTCAGATGGGTTTGCCAGACATGAAACTTCCCATATTGTTTGCACTTTCATATCCGAAACGACTACCAACTGATTTCCCAAGAATGAATTTCACGCAGTACCCTCAATTGACCTTTGAACAACCGGATCTGCAAACATTTCGTAACTTAGCACTGGCTTTTGAGGCCTCAGATAAAGGGGGTAATATGCCCTGTGTTCTCAATGCAGCGAATGAAATAGCCGTTTCGGAGTTCTTAAAAGAGCGCATAGGTTTTCTTGAGATGTCGGACGTGGTGGAAACCTGTCTTTCTAAGATGCCGTTCATAAAAACACCCAGCTATGAAGACTACGTGGAGACCGATAAAGAAACAAGAATAAAAGCACTAGAGATAATCAATTGATGGAAACGATAATAATGATCGCTCAAATAATTTTGAGCTTGTCAATTTTGGTGGGATTGCATGAACTGGGACATTTGATCTCAGCTAAGTTCTTTGGGATGCGGGTAGAACAGTATAGTATTGGATTTCCTCCCAAAATCTTTGGGGTAAAGTGGAAGGACACCGTTTATTCTATTGGGGCTATTCCACTTGGTGGTTTCGTTAAAATATCCGGGATGATCGACGAATCATTGGATACTGAAAAGATGAAGGAAGAACCCAAACCGTGGGAGTTCCGATCAAAACCCGCTTGGCAGCGGTTAATAGTGATGATGGGGGGAATTATAATTAATGTCATTCTGGGCATCATTATTTTTATCTTCCTCAATTACCACTATGGGGAGACCTATGTGACCAAGGATGAGGTCAATAAATATGGAATATACGCATTTGATCTGGGGAAGGATTTAGGACTGCAGACTGGTGATAAGATCGTAAAAGTGAATGGCCAGGATTATGACAAGTTTAAATCCATAATCAGTCCTGACGTGATGCTGGGAAGTGAAAGCTATTACACGGTGAATCGCCAGGGTGAGGTCCTGG
>JANQPK010000401.1 GCA_028289505.1 Cyclobacteriaceae bacterium | reverse complement strand
TGCTGATAAATATGGGAACGCTGTTTCTGCCAGTCCGCATTTTCAAGACGATGGTGGGGAAAGGTACCCTGGTTGATCATTTCCAGTTTAAGCGTAGTGCGTTGTGCCGCCTGCGAACGATTATGGTACTCATCATAGAGATTTGCTGGCTCAGGAAGTACATCATTTTGCCATAGCGTATCGTATGGTGGTCGAGAGGCCCAGGGGTCATGAGTAGATTTATAATGGGTCATGACGAAAAAAGGCCGGTCCGGATCGCGATTACTTAGAAAATTTGTGGTCATCTCTGTAATAACATCGGTCGACCAGCCAGCATAAGTTTGCAGGCTATCTTTTCCCTTTACATGGAATTGCGGATCCTGGTAACGTCCCTGTTTGGGCAGTACTTTGTAGTCATCGAACCCAGTGGGTCTTGACTTCAGGTGCCACTTCCCGAAAACTGCGGTTTGATATCCCGCCTGCTGTAAGGCAGACTGGGTAGTAAACTGGGAGCCATCGAATTCCTGTCCCAGTATGCGAATACCGTTTTTATGGCTGTACTTTCCGGTTAATATGGTAGCCCTGCTAGGACTGCAAATGGAGTTGGTACAGAATGCATTTTCAAACCGCATACCTTCAGCTGCCAGTTGGTCAATGTTGCGGGTCTGGGCGTATTGCGCGAGGATACCACCATAAGCACTAATGGCTTGGGTAGTGTGATCATCGGCCATGATGAATAAAATATTGGGACGCTGATTTTCCTGGTCAGCAGTTTCCGGTCCAGATGAAGTGCAAGCAGCTAGTGTAATTAATAATGCACAATTAAAAATTAAAAATGTAGCAGGAGATTTGCACACTGATGCATGATTGCACGTCCGGCAAGTGGGCTCTATGCTCAACGCTCTCTGCTCTTTACCCATTGTTAATTCTTAATCATTAATTCTTAATTGTAAAGGATGGTAGTCTTTTAATCTCTCCACCATTTTGAGCCGATTCATGCGCCAGGATACCTACACAGGTTATGTTGGCCGATTCTATGGCATTGGGATAGGGCTGTTCCCCTTTTAGCACGGCATCCACAAAGGCATGCACCAAATGGGGATGAGAGCCGCCATGGCCTGCTCCCTGGGTAAAGGACAAATGCTGGTTTTCATCCGTATCGTACACCCCCTTGGTGGTAAACGGTTGTATCTCTTCCGGTAACAAATGGTCAAAATCAGGACACTGTACTTCCTCCGGTATTTCAGGCTCTGGTTTCTTAGCAGTATGTACCACCAGAGGCCGGTGTTCAATCAACGGCCATTCCACTGATTTCTTGGATCCGTAGACTTCAAAACTCTCCCGGTATTGTCGGGCCACATCGAAGAGCGACCGATAAACATAAGCACTTAAATCAGAATCCTTGAACTTGATGTGGGTAGACTCCACAGCGTAGGGGCTGTTATAGTGATGATGTAGTTCATGTCGAATGGTGCCAGAAGCAAAACAGGAAACATATTCCGCCTGATCCCGGGTCAGGCCCAACACCGGGCCTACACAATGGGTGGCATAATGCATGGGAGGAAGCCCAGGCCAGTAGTTAGGCCAACCATCCATATCCTGTTGGTGACTGGCCTTGAGGAATTGAACCTTACCCAAC
This sequence comes from Cyclobacteriaceae bacterium, assembly GCA_028289505.1. Classification (GTDB taxonomy): domain Bacteria; phylum Bacteroidota; class Bacteroidia; order Cytophagales; family Cyclobacteriaceae; genus SZUA-3. Next base: position 6,062 of record JANQPK010000401.1, on the reverse strand, counting down.
TCCCCTTTTTGGTAGAGGTATTTCATGTAGAGGAACTCCCGCGCATACACCACCGTTTCCATCATCATGTAGGTGAGTCCTTTTTCAGCACACAGTGCTACAATTTCCTGGCACTCCTCTACAGAGGTGGCCATAGGCACGGTACACGCCACGTGCTTACCCGCTTTTAAAGCCGCTATGGATTGCCAGCCATGATCGGGGATGGGGGTGTTTATATGCACAGCATCGACCTCCGGATCTTCAATCATTTCCTGATAGGAAGTATAACGTTTCTCAATACCAAATGCATCACCGATTTCATCCAATTTTGATTTGGTGCGTTGGCAAATGGCCACCAGTTCTGCTTGCTTATATTTTTCATAGATTGGAATAAACTCAGCGCCAAAACCCAATCCGGCTATGGCTATTCGTAATTTCTTGGTCTCTGTCATATTTTTTGTGTATTCGTAGATCTGGTTACACCAATGGGTTTAGTTCGGGATGTTCAATAAATCGCTGCCTTAGGGACTTGACTCCTTCCACAAAATACCCCAAGGAGTCGTACGGATCGCCACCAATTTGCCAGCCCTGGGATGAAATTGGTCCTTGATAGCCAAATTCATACAGTTTGGCCAATACCCAGGCCATATCAATTTGCCCTCTATGAAATTGAATAGCCTTAAAGGTGGATTTTGTAAAAAGGCCATTGGTTAACACTACGTATTGCAACTTTTTCATCATAGGATGAGCAAGCATTTCATCGAGTTCCATTGACGCAGGATTGGCATACCAATGGTGAGAACAGAAAGCCGGGGCTACTACTTGAGCTTTTGCTCCTTCCAGAATCTTGAATGCTGACTGTGGGGTATCACATATCCAATCTATATGAGGATATATTGATCCCTTTACATTGTTTTCCTGGCAAGCCTTGTCATAAGCGGCAATAATCTTGTAGGCTCGTTCCCAATGCCTTTCCTCTGCTTTAGCCGATCCTCGCTGATCAAAGGTCTCCCCACCTAACTCACCATATCCACTGAGAGAAAGGGTAAAGTATGGTTTCAGTGGAGACTTTCCGCAGATCTCCACATTATCGATGATCTTTTCAATCTCAGCCTCAATTTTATCAGCATTCCGGTCAATTACCGACCTGGTAGTCCAATGGAAGCCCCATACTTTAAAGTTGGTGTCGGGCACCAGATCCATAGCCTCTTTCCAGCGGTCAGATCTGGGATCAACCACAGCAAACTCAAAACCATCTAGTCCAGCCGCCTGGGCCTGGGTAAATTTTGATTTCCAGGAATAAGACCTGCGGTTGCCGGTGTGGAAGTTGTCGAACAATACTAAAGGATTATTGGGCAGGTCCTGAGCAGCGGTGGAAGCTGCAGCTGCCGTCTGTGGAGTAGTGTTGTCAGCAGTGCAGGCGTTTGCAGCCACTCCCAGACTGGCGGCTGCCAACGAAGCTTTTTTTACGAACGCCCTGCGGTTACTTGGTTTACTCATAATTTTTTCATCTTTCTAAAAAGTCTCACCTGTATGCATGCCGACTGGCAGGCTCAACTCCCCAATAGATATCGGGGCTCTTGCTATTTCAAAGAAATCAAATAGGCAATCAAATCATTAAATTCACTTAGGGTCATAGAATTTTGTAGACCTGCCGGCATCACCGATTCATCTGCCACCCCATAGGATCTTGGTTGACGATAAGAAACAAACTCGCCATTGATATTCATTAATTCCACATTTTTTAAATGAACATCAATTTGCCTTCCGATATGACGGTTTCCATCCTGGTCTATCACATACCAGCCCTGCCATTCTGGAGCCATTTCCAGTGAAGGGTTCAATATACTGTTCATCAACTGCTGCTGTGTCTTGCTACTGCCAATATTGGTAAGGTCAGGGCCGAAGTTACCACCCCAGCCATCCACCTTATGACAGGTTTGGCACATTGAGGCTCTGGCTTTGAATACCAGCTCCCCGCGATGAGGGTCTCCTTGCTTGTTTAATGCGGCTTGATACTGATCTTTGGAATACTGCTGCTTGCCTGTTATAGACCCTAAGTATTTGGCAGCAGCAAATTTAAGCACCGGTGCCTCCGCGTTCGCAAGTTTTTCTGCCATCGCCATCGCTCGATCATCCCCTACATATAATGCAGCCAATGCATGAGACCGCACCTTATCACTGTATTGTTCCGAACTCACCAATTGCAGTAAAACTTGATTATGATTTGGGTCTCCCTGGTACGCATGATCCGCATTTCTCATGGCGTTGATCAGTGATAATTGAAATGACTCGCTTTTTGCCGTCTGTAGCCATTCCAAGAATAGGTCCTTTTGCCTTTCCGGATGTTCCAGGTAAGGCAATGCCAAACCTCTGATGCTTTCATCCAGCTCCCGATTGGCTACAATCTTCTCTATGAAATTTTCTGGTAAGGGGCGTTTAAGCCTATTGGCCTTTTGGTTTTTTTGCTGATACCCCTGAACAAAATCAGTTTGTAGATTCTGAATGGTAGCCAGATAGGTTTCAAACATATCCGCAGTGATCAATCCTTCCTTCAGTGACCGCTCTACTTCCGGAAGCATGGAAGTTACCTGCTTGGTTCCCAGGTAGAACAAGGTGGTCTGGCGCACCGATTCAGAGGCGTCTCTTAGTAATCGTCTCAAATGCTGGTCATCGACTGGAGTACTCATTTTATAGGCCACCAAGAGTCCCTGTATTTTTAGCTCCGGGTCAGTATCGGTCAATAAACTGGTAAGCTGCGACTCACTGATCTGCCTGGATAAAACAAAGCGGGCACTGGCTTGCAGAAAAGAATCACCATTGCTTAAAACATCTTTTAATTCTTCAAAAGTGGAATTAACCGCCTTAAATTTATAATGCGCTTCAGCTGGTTTGGTCTCTGGTAAATGCTTCCCACTGAGCTTCCATATCTTTCCTTGGCCATGATTGGGGTACTCACGCTTTACCCAATCGGTAATATAGACCTCTCCTTTGCTATTGGGCACCAAAGCCACCGGATGGAAGGTACTGTCACCCTGAACCAACACCTCGGGTACTCCTGATATGGTTGATCCTTTACTGTTCGTCGGGATCCGCACAATATTTTTTTCCTCCCAAATGTTAACCAAAACCGTATTCAGGTATTCCGAACCAAATCCGGTGAAGGCTGGATCAAGTAATGCACACGGCGCTTCTCCTAAAGGAGCGGCGTATGGCAAAGTTCCTGGCAATTCCCCATTCCAAGCTACGAAAGGGTGCAAGCCACTGCCGCCGTATAAGGACTTATAGCCATAATCCCCACCAGGTACGATCTCAATCAATCGGTTGGGTCCGCGGCTGTCTGGATCGTTGTCGGTGAGCAATAGCCGGCCGTCTACGGTGAATTTAATATCGAAGGGATTCCAAAAACCAGTGGCCACCTCCTCTATCTCACTACCATCTAGTCGACATCTCATGACATTGCCACCATCACCGTATCCACTGATGGATGACCCATCCTTAGCTCGAACTATCCAATGCCAACTGCCGGTATTTCCCCGCGAAACAAATAGCCATTGATTATCTGGTGAGACTGCCACGCCCAGAATTGCAGCATGATCATAGGGAGATTCTGGTGTAATCATTTCCAGTATCAGCTCCCTGCGTTCGCTTGTCCCATCCCCATCTTCATCCCAGAGAGCCCATACAGCATCTTTAGTGGTAACAAACAGCTGTTTTTCTGGTCCGAAAGTGAGATTCATCCCATCCTCGATGCTATCTGCATAAATGGTCCAGCTTTCAGGGATCCCATCTCCATCTTTGTCCATACCTCGTTTTACGCGATCATACTTTGGACCTTGGTAATCCTCCGGTGGTGTATGAGTGTGTGATTCAATAACATACAGATTATCGCTTTTATCTATAGCAAGACCGATTGGTGTTTGGATTTGGTTTTCGTCTGCCACCAAGGTCATGGTTAAATTGGGATCAGAAATTTGAAAACTGCTGGTAACAGGTTGGGGGTTGGTACAGGACGTTAATAGGAAATGACCTGTGAAGATTATTAACAGTGCTCTATTCATAAAATAGTATCCGGAATCTTTGGGCATAAGCCTTCAATATAACAAATACTCTTTAGTTCACCTCCATTATCTCTTTGGCCAAGGATAATAATTAATTATCCAGCACTGTTATATTTGACCTATGAAGTTTCATTTTCAAATCCTCACCCAAGGCAGAAAGAATCTGCTAAACTTGTTAAAACCATTTGAGCTTGATCAGCTCAACCATATTCCTGATGGATTTAGAAATAATTTGGTTTGGCACTTGGGACATGTCATTGTATCTCAACAGGTGCTGTGCTACCAGCTCTCAGGACTTGCTTGTACGGTGCCCGTGGATTTAATAGAGCGTTTCAGAAGAGGTACTGTTCCTACAGGAGAGGTAAGCCTAAAGGAAGTGAACCAATTGAAGCAATTAGCGATTGATACTGTAGAGAGATTTAAAGACGACTATCGGCAAGGGATTTTCAGGGAATTCCAAAGCTATCAGTCTTTATTTGGAGTGAAACTCCAAGGTATAGAAGACGCGGTAGTTTTCAACAACACTCACGAGGGATTGCATCTTGGATACGTGATGACAATGAGAAAGCTGCTGCCTGCAAACTAACTCAAAACCATTGATTACGGTGTGCGTTTAACTATTAGGTACTTAACAAACAACCATATGTCACAACTGAATCAAATTGGACTAGACCCAAAATCATCCGCCCTATTATCCGAAAAGCTCAATCAGCTTTTGGCGAATTACCAAATATTTTATATCAACACCCGGGGGTTTCACTGGAATATTAAAGGAGAGAAATTCTTTGAACTGCATGCAAAGTTCGAGGAGCTATACAATGACCATTTTATCAAGATCGATGAAATCGCAGAAAGAATACTCACTTTAGGACAAACCCCGTTGCACAGTTACCAGGATTACCTGGCCCACGCATCCATAGAAGCCGCCAAAGACATCAGTAACGGCAATGAATGTGTTCAAAGCATACTGGATAGTTATGGCATCATACTTCCCATCCAGCGGGAACTTTTGGATCTATCTGGAGATACAGGGGATGAAGGCACCAATGCCCTTATGAGCGACTATATCAGAGAGCAAGAAAAACTGGTTTGGATGTATACCGCTTTCTTGTCAAATTAGGCGGTATGGAAAAGCGATCACTTTATGATCAACAGGTTTTTGAAGAAACGTTAAATAGAATTGACCATCTAACCCACGAAACCAAGCCGCGGTGGGGTAAGATGGATGCCGGACAAATGTTACCTCATTGTGCCGAAACCATAGACGTGGCTAATGGGAAACCCTTGGAAGGCACCCCATTCCTGGTGAGCCTGTTCAGGGGATATATCAAAAAAATGGTGGTGGGTCCCAAACCATATAGCAAAAACTTGAGGACACATCCACAATATCTGAGGACAGAGCCTGTGGATTTCGCCCAGGAAAAGCAACACCTGCTTGATGCACTCCATAAATTAAAGGCACAAGAAGGAGAAAAGATTAAGCACACCATGTTTGGGATACTGACTCCCGAGGAAAAAGGCTGGGGTATGTACAAACATCTGGATCATCACTTGCAGCAATTTGGCGTTTAGTGAAGTTTTTTGTGTTCAGTGTTGAGTGTTAAGTTGGGTTAAAGAATGGACTCGGTTTTGGAAAATATTGATCATTTACCCGCTAATCAGAAACGCATCATGTTGTTTTTGGATGAGTTGTTGATAGATATACCGGGAATCACTTCAAAGCTTCGATATAAAATTCCGTTTTACTACAAGAAAAGCTGGATCTGCTATCTGAATCCAATCAAGGGAGACGGTGTGGAACTAGCATTTGTGAGGGCCAATGAATTGTCTAATGAACAGGGTCTTCTGGACTTCAAGCACCGAAAACAAGTGGCCGGAATATCCATCTACCAACTAGATGACCTTCCCATAACCACCATTAATGAAGTGATCAACGAAGCCTTATTGCTTGACGAAAATGTACCTTATGCCTCTAAAAGGAGTTTGTAGTTCCTAGTGTTTCATCCCTGCTCCCTCGTCTTT
>JANQPK010000395.1 GCA_028289505.1 Cyclobacteriaceae bacterium | reverse complement strand
TTTTAGAATTGCACCTGAAGGTATCGAGTACACCATCCCCGAATTTGATTTTGAAACTACCGGAGGTTTGATAGAGGCCTTGAAGTCACCCAATCAGGCTACCAAGTATCTGGCATGGACTGGCTTAAAAAAACTTGGTGCAGCAGCCAAGTCGGATTTACTGACCTTATTCAACGGATCCAATCCCTTACAAAGCGCTCGTGCCCTATGGCTAATAGCGGAGATCGATGCCGAAGAGGCCTTTAAACTAGGCAGCTCAAGTGAGCATGAGGATCTGCAGATAGCGGCCATCAGAATAGCCAGGCAAAAGCTACCCTCATCATTATTAAGCGGGTTACAGCAATTCAGCGCCAGCACATCCCCGCAGGTTTTAAGGGATTTGGCCTTGGCACTCCGCTTTGAAGGAGGTAGAGAGGCGGCTGAGTTCTGGGCACAACTAGCTCAGCAATACCAGGGTGACCGTTGGTTGCTGGAGGCCCTCGGAATTGGGTCGGATTTAAACCCGGACGCCTGTTTCGATGCCTGGATGGACAAAGTGGGTGATAATTGGAAAAGTGACCATAATAAGGACATCGTTTGGCGAGTGCGCTCGGATAAGGCATTACCCTACTTATCCCAACTTATTCTTGAAGCTCCCAATATTGAAGCCTCATACCGTTATTTCAGGGCCTTTGATTTCCATCAATCTCGATTGAAGAATCAAACCATCGAATCCCTAATGCCAAAATTTGAAATTGATCGTCAGAAATACCTGGAGCTGGCATTCCGTCATCTGGATAGCGATTATGTCAAACAGTCGCCTGCTTTGCGAAAGCAACTACTTACTGTGATTGAGGGCTATCGAGGAACAGAAGATTTTCTGCTCACCATTCAGAAATACAACTTGCAGCAATACAATAAGGAACTACTGGATCTGATTTTGCAACAGCAAGAAAACAGCCAGCAGGCTACCAGAATTCTGTTGGCTAATGAACCTGAGCTGATTACGGGTGTGCTTAATGATAGTGATCAGCAACAAACTGGCATCATGCTGGCAAGTTTGGGTGGCATAGGTAAAAAGCAATCATTAGCGATGCTTGAAAGTTACATGTTGGACGACCAGAATCCAACCGCACTTAGACAGCAGGCAGCACAAAACTATGCCACCAGTTGGCTAGGACAAAACCTTATAATAGAGCTACTACAGGGAAGTGATTTTCCGGAAGAGCTTAAACAGCCTGCGGCAGGAAGCCTGGCCGCATCATGGCGACCCGCCATGCGCCAAGAGGCGGCAAAATATCTCGACCATGAAGCCAGCACCTTGCCCGGTATCAATGAACTGGTCTCATTAGAGGGTGATGCAGCCGCCGGAGCAGTTGTCTTCGAAAAGGTATGTCAAAACTGTCACCTGGTGAATGACCAGGGCATTGATTTTGGGCCGGCACTCACTGAAATTGGCTCTAAGTTGTCCAAAGAAGCACTCTACATTTCCATACTGCAACCAGATGCTGGGGTAAGTTTTGGCTATGAGGGATACTTGGTTACTCTCAAGGATGGAACCAAAATTACCGGTCTCATTCAAAGCCGTACTGAAACGGAGATTACCTTAAAGCAAATCGGTGGAGCAACCTCAATCTATGACATGGGTCTAATTGATACTATCGAGCAGCTGAGCAATTCGCTGATGACACCGAATTTGCATACACTGATGGACCAACAGGAGTTGATAGACCTGGTTTCGTATTTAGAAACACTGGAAATCCCAACTTAATCCGACTAACTTTTACTTAAATCGGGATTAATCCAGCTAGTTTAGAATTTAATCATTCCAGGAATTATGAAGCACCTTATTTCATTACTTACACTGCTCATGGTAACGCTTGTCGGCTACTCTCAGGAGATTCCGGCGCTTAAGAATGTAGTGGTGATACTGGCGGATGATCACGCCCTGAAGGTGACCGGTGCCTATGGAAACCAGCAGATTAGCACCCCAAATATTGATAGGCTCTCCAGGGATGGCGTTACTTTCACCCGTGCCTATTGCAATGCTCCTATCTGCAGTGCCTCCAGACAATCCCTGCTAACTGCAAAATATCCACATGCTACCGGGGTGAACTTGCTTTTTACCCCTTTTCCCGACGAAGGGAACATTACCGTAGCAGAACACCTCCAGCAGTTCGGATATCAAACCGCGGTGATTGGAAAGACCCATTGGAATAATTGGGTCTGGAGCTCACTATATCAGGATGGGATGCCCAATCACGGGTTTGACCAGATCATCGACCGCAATCAATACCGTGAATTTCTACAAAAGAATCCCGCTCCGGCCATTCCAGAACAACTTGATTATTATTCAAGAGAAAACCTGACCCTTGACCAAATGGCGGAACGCATGAACTACCGGGTATTGCCCCATGCTGTAGCTGACAGTCATAGTTCTGGTACCTTCTTTGCCAATCAGGCGGTCCAGTTTATGCGAGAAAACCAGGAGAACCCCTTCTTTCTATGGCTGGCGTTTTTTGAGCCTCATCAGCCTTATTACTTTCCCGCAGAATATGCAGGAAAATACCAGCCGGAAAAAATAATGCTCCCTCAAGGAAGTCCAGAAGATGACCGTTGGGTACCTGAGATCTACCAAAACATGACGGAAGAGGAAAAAAAAGGGATCATAGCTGCCTACTACACTTCCACAGAATACATGGACAAGAATTTGGGCATTGTGCTGGATGGCCTGGAGCAATTGGGACTTGCTGAGAGTACTTTGGTAATGTATATCAGCGATAATGGGTATTTGCTGTACGAACATAAACGGTTTGAGAAGCATACCATGTGGGAAGAAAGTATCAGGCAGCCTTTGATCGTCAGATTAGGTAGTTCGTTCCGATCAGGTGCAAAAGAAGAAGCCTTGATAGAATATGTAGATGTGGTGCCCACCATACTGGATATTATTAAGATAGAACCCATGCAGTCCGCCCAGGGACAGAGTTTTGGTCAATCTCTAGTTAAAGGTGCTGAACACAGGTCTCTGGCCTTTTCTGAATATCTGCACGACAATTTAGCCATGGTCTGCAATAAAAAGTGGAAATATGTATTCACCACTGGCAGCCGTGACCTGGGTATTGGATATCAGACCGGTCTTGGTCCCTCAGGAATGGTTCACCGTTTGTATGACCTGGAAAATGATCCGATGGAGCAACGCAGTGTAGCACACTTAGCGGAAAACCAGCAGGTATTGTTGAGCATGCAACAAGCCATGCTCGAACGGTTTATGCAAACGCATCCTGATGGCCACTCATGCCCCCAGGAACTGAGTCTGGAGGGCAAGTTGGTATGGTTTTGTGAGCCAAGAGATGTAGGTGCGGACCCGCAGTTGACCCCGGTACCTATCAGGGTATTTAACGAGTAGACCAGAGATAATTGGCACGATGCCCTAACCTTTAACCGCATTAAGCAGTTTAATAAAAGACACTTTTTAACAAATCCTAAACAAAGAAATAACATGTCAAAACGAATTCTTATTACTGGCGCCAGCGCTGGTTTTGGAAAATTAACCGCAGACACCCTATTGGCTAACGGGCACCAGGTAGTGGCATCCATGCGGAATGTAGCAAGTAGAAATCAATCTGTAGCAGAAGAATTAAAACAATCAGGTGCCCATGTGGTGGAGATTGACGTCACTGATGAACAAAGTGTAAATGATGGCGTGGCCGGTGTGATCAGTGCCTTGGGAGGAATCGACGTGGTAGTCAACAATGCAGGTCTTGGGGTACTGGGCATGCAGGAGTTCTTTACCGTTGCGGACTTTCAGAAACTATTTGATGTTAACGTTTTTGGGGTACAGCGTATCAACCGGGCAGTACTACCACAGATGAGAAGTGCCGGATCTGGATTATTGATCCATGTTACCAGTATCCTGGGAAGAATTACATTTCCCTTTTATGGCCCCTACAACGCTTCAAAGTGGGCGTTAGAAGCCATGGCTGAAAACTATCGCACAGAGTTGTCGGGATTTGGCGTTGATTCCTGCGTGGTGGAACCAGGAGGATATCCCACCAATTTCTTTGGAAGCTTGTTGCAACCCAGCGATAAATCCAGAGAGGACAGCTATGGTGATTTCATGCAGGTACCTCAGCAATCATTTGAAGGATTCGAGCAGGCCTTGGCCGCAAACCCCGCTCAAAACCCACAAGACGTAGCAGATGCCATACTGGGTCTGATACAGACTCCTGCTGGTGAACGGCCATTCCGCACCGTAGTTGACAAGATGGGCATGGGTGACCCAATAGTGGGTTATAACCAGCAATCCAGTCAAGTCACTCACGGAATATACAGTGCATTTGGTATGGAAGGTATGCTCCAGGTTCAAGTTCCCTCAGAATAGTAGGTTATAATCGCTTAAGACCTAGTCATGGCCGGGAAATCCCGGCCATTTTTTATGGGTATTGGCGGTTACCATTCTGCAAATGCCAGT
>JANQPK010000378.1 GCA_028289505.1 Cyclobacteriaceae bacterium | reverse complement strand
TTTTCACTATTTAGCATCCCGTAAATGTTCGACTTTCGGGATAAATCTGTGGTAATTACTGGTGGTGGTAGCGGAATTGGTGCCGCCATGGTTGAACGTTTTGCCCAGCATGGTGCCAGTATTGCCATACTTGAGCTTGACCTACAAAAGGCTGAAAAGTTGGCATCCGAGCTTCCGCAATCATCCGGTAAAACTCGCTGCTATCAGGTAAATATAGCAGATCAGCAAAGAGTAACCCAAGTCATCAATCAGGTGGTAGATGAGCTTGGAACAGTTGACATTTTGATTAATAATGCCGGTATCTCACAAATTGGGAGGTTAGATCAAACCGATGAGCAGGATTTTGACAAGGTATTTGCTGTCAATGTAAAAGGAGCTTATAACTGCATGTATGCGGTTATAGAACATATGAGATCTAGAAATCGCGGCGTCATTTTAAACATGTGCTCCATAGCCGCCACTCTTGGAATTCCAGACCGATTTGCCTATAGTGCCACCAAAGGGGCCATCAGGTCCATGACCTTTGCAGTTGCCAAGGACTATCTCGATTATAACATTAGGTGCAACTGTATTTCTCCGGCTAGGGTACACACACCCTTTGTGGATGATTACCTCAAGGTTAATTATCCCGGCAAAGAAGCCGAAATGTTCAAGAAATTAGAAGCTACTCAACCGGTGGGACGTATGGCAAAGCCTGTAGAGATCGCTAATCTTGCTTTATACCTGTGCTCAGATGAGGCCTCGTTTATTACCGGTACCGACTATACCATTGATGGAGGATTTGTAACACTCAATACTTAATGAATATATGAAACTAGTACGATTTGGAAATATAGGTCAAGAAATTCCAGGCTACTTGGATGATTCTGGAAATCGAAGGGATCTCAGCGCTTTTGGAGAGGATTTTGATCAGGCTTTTTTTGCTAACCATGGAATACAACGACTGAAGGAATGGATGGAAAGTCAACAGCAGTCGTTGCCAGTGGTCGATGGCCATATCAGATGGGGTGCTCCAGTTGCAGTTCCCAGTAAAATCATATGCGTTGGACTTAACTACAGTGATCACGCTAAAGAAAGTGGAATGGCTATTCCGGATGAACCTGTGCTGTTCTATAAGGCGACCACGGCAATTGTAGGGCCTTATGACCTGGTGACAATCCCACCAGGAAGTGAGAAAACAGATTGGGAAGTGGAGCTGGCGTTGGTGATCGGAACCAAAGCCAGCCACGTTTCTATTGAGGATGCATCATCACATATAGCCGGTTACACTATTATGAATGATGTAAGTGAACGCGCCTATCAATTGGAGGGTACAGGTCAGTGGGTAAAGGGTAAAAGCTACGACACCTTTGCACCTTTGGGTCCTTATTTAGCCACTCCGGATGTGGTAGGCAACGTAGACAACCTCAATTTGTGGCTGAAGGTAAACGATGAATTCAAGCAGCAGGGTAATACCGATACCTTGATATTTAATGTTCCCTTTTTGGTCAGCTATATCAGCAACTATATGACGCTGTTGCCAGGAGATATAATCTCTACTGGAACACCTCCCGGGGTAGGCGCCGGAATGAAACCACCACAGTTCCTGAAAGATGGTGATGTTATGGAATTGGGTATTGATGGTCTGGGTTCCTCAAAGCAGTCCTTGAAACAACTATAACCATGACAAGTTTCCTGGGGGAATTAGTCGGTACTATGATTTTAATTCTGCTGGGTAACGGGGTGGTAGCAGGTGCTTTACTGAAGGGTAGTAAAGCAGAAAATGGGGGTTGGATTATCATTACCGCAGGCTGGTGCTTTGCGGTGGCCCTGGCTATCTACGCAGTAGGTGAAATCAGTGGGGCTCATATAAACCCTGCAGTAACTTTAGGATTGGCTGCCTCCGGGAATTTTCCCTGGAACCAGGTGCCAAGCTACATTCTTGCTCAATTGATTGGGGCTATAATTGGGGCTATTTTGGTGTGGGTACAGTTTCTGCCCCATTGGAAACAAACTGACGACGCCGTTTTGAAGTTAGCCACCTTTTCCACCGCACCCGCTATTAGAAGAACCTGGGCCAACTTAGTAAGTGAAGTGATCGGGACTTTTGTATTGGTTCTAGGGGTGCTGTTTATTGGTGCCAATGAATTTACAGAGGGTTTAAATCCACTGATAGTGGGCCTACTGGTTTTTTCAATAGGCCTTTCCCTAGGAGGTTCCACCGGATATGCTATTAACCCTGCGCGGGATTTGGGTCCCCGGATAGCACATGCTATTCTACCAATATCAGGTAAAGGAAACTCGGACTGGTCCTACAGTTGGATCCCAGTAGTAGGACCAGTAATTGGAGGTGTTTATGGGGCTTTGTTTTACAATGCTGTATTTCAGGGACAGATCAATATCTGGTTTTGGATGGTTAGTATTTTATGCTTGATTTTGATATTCACTGCTATTATCATACAATTGAAAGAAGACCAGGGTTAAATTCATTGATATGAAAGACCAATATGTGCTTGCGGTTGATCAAGGCACAACCAGTTGTAGGGCATTACTAGTTAATCAACAGGGTGATATTTGTGGAATAACTCAGCAGGAGTTCAATCAGATTTATCCAAAACCCGGTTGGGTTGAGCATGATCCCATGGAAATATGGAACACCCAACGGAAAATGATGGCGCAGGTATTGCAGGATAATAGTATTTCTGTGAATCAGATAACTGCTATTGGTATAACTAATCAAAGGGAAACTGCCGTAGTTTGGGATCGCAATTCTGGTAAACCGGTTTATAACGCCATTGTTTGGCAGGACAAACGTACGGCACCTATCTGCGAGCAAATGAAATCCGATGGGCTTGAGCATAAGGTCCGAACCGAAACCGGGTTAGTAATTGATTCTTATTTCAGTGCCACTAAACTAAAATGGATTTTGGATGAGGTTGATGGTGTTAGGGAAAAAGCGCTCAAAGGAGACCTGTTATTCGGTACCATCGATTCTTGGCTGATTTGGAATATGACTGGGGGAGAGGCTCATATTACGGATCAGACCAATGCCTCCAGAACCATGTTATTCAACATTAAGCACCTAGATTGGGACCATGAACTCTTGGATTATTGCGGTGTTCCCAGCAGTTTGCTGCCTGGTGTTCAACCATCATCTTCGCATTTCGGAGCAATGGATTTTGAAGGTCGTAAGATCCCAATTTGTGGGGTTGCAGGGGACCAACAGGCGGCTCTCTTTGGCCAAGCCTGTTTTTCTCCAGGTATGGCGAAAAATACCTATGGAACTGGTTGCTTTATGCTTTTGAATACCGGAGATGAGATGTCGCTTTCCAGCAATGGGTTGCTTACTACTTTGGCTTGCTCCGTGGACGAAAATCCTCAATACGCACTGGAAGGTAGTATCTTTATTGCAGGTGCCGCCATTCAATGGCTTCGAGATGGGCTTAAAATAATTGAAACCGCTGCGGAATCGGAGGAATTGGCCATGGCAGTTAAGGATACACATGAAGTATACATGGTACCAGCATTTGTTGGGCTGGGAGCGCCCTATTGGGATATGTATGCCAGAGGGGCGTTATTTGGTCTAACCAGGGATACTGGCCAAGCGCACATCGCTAAGGCTACCCTCGAGTCTCTAGCTTACCAAACTCGTGACGTATTAGAAGCTATGGAGCAGGATTCGGGTTTAAAACTGAAAGTACTCAATGTAGATGGCGGAGCTGTAGCCAATAACTATCTATTACAATTCCA
>JANQPK010000360.1 GCA_028289505.1 Cyclobacteriaceae bacterium | reverse complement strand
CTATCATGATGGAGAATCTGGAGAAAGACTATTCAAGGGTTCATGTGGAAGAGGCCTGGGAAAAGGAAACTGAGATCAATAAATTCAGGAATAAAAACCGCAAAGCACACCTCAAAAGCGTTGAGAAAAAAGAGTATTCATTAAAAAGTGGTATCGCTTTTAATGAAATATTTCTACTGCTAGAACGCGTCGGTAATCACATTGTGCATGTTTCCCAGGCAATTACCGGAGAAGTCAGCAAGGACGATGAAGATGAAGTTCAGGCAAGCCAACCATGGACCAGTAGACCATAGAAACGGTCTGCTTCGAGTTGTTGTTTCGAATAACTTTAATGGGTATATTAACTAAGTTACACTAAAACCAATTACAATTTGGAATGGCCTGCCCTGGCGGTTATCGCCATTATTGTTATCATGATCTTCTGTTTTATTACAGAGGTGATTCCTATTGACACCACCGCGTTACTGGTGATGACAGTATTGATTACCACTGGTCTGGTAACCCCTCTGGAGGGCATTTCTGGCTTTGCCAATGAAGCTACCATTACCATTCTGGCGCTTTTTATTATTGGAGCGGGATTGGACAACTCCGGTGCCATAAATTACCTAGGTAAAAAACTGCAGCGTTTTTTTTTGAATGATGAGTGGGTGGTTATTTCTATGGTGATGGTAATGGTCGGTTTTCTATCAGCATTTATGAATAATACCGCCATTGTAGTAGTATTTATGCCAATCCTGCTGAGGATTTCCAGGGTTACTGATCTAAGCTCCAACAGGTTACTCATGGCTTTGTCTTTTGCAGCCATGATGGGCGGTGCTACCACGGTAATCGGGACCTCCACCAACCTGTTGGTGAGTAGCTTGGCAGCCCAAAATGGCCTGGAGGAATTCAAAATCTTTGAGTTCACCGGTCTGGGGGTTATTCTCTTTCTGGGGTTTTTTATTTTTATGCTGGCAGTGGGGCGTTTCATGATCCCTAAACGAAAGCCAGATGCCCTGGTGAGTTCATATCAATTGAAGGACTTCGTTACCGAATTCGTGGTACCGGCCTCATCTCCGTTGGTAGGTAAAACCTTGCGTAGTCTTCCTTTCTTCAATGATCCTGATGTAACGGTAATTGAAGTAATCCGTGAGGGTAAAACACTCTGGTTACCGCGAGGCAATGAAGTAATGCGCGCTCATGATACCATCCTGATAAGAGGTGGCGTGGATGATATTGTTAACATCAAATCTTTGCAAGGTCTTAATTTTCCCAAGGATTTTAGTCAGATCGATAAAGATCTTGAGAGCGGGGAGTTGGCATTGGCGGAAGTTATGGTGCTACCCAGCTCCCAGATTGTAGGCCGAAAGATGAAGCGTATTGCCTTCAATGAAATTTACAACGCGGTGCCACTAGCGGTCAAGAAAAAAGGGGGGGTATATTCTGGAAAGCAAGCTAACTACAGACCCCAAATCGGTGACACCATTCTATTGGAAACCCAAAAAAATAATCTGACCTTCTTAAATAATCATAAGGACCTGGGAGTGCTGTATGAGCACAGCAGACAAATATTCGACTGGCGAAAAATTGCTTTCTCCTTTTTTGTGGTAACCTTAGTAGTATTACTGGCAGCCCTGGATGTGGTCCCTATACTGACCAGTAGTTTGATTGGTTGCGTACTGATGCTTATTTCAAAAAGTGTGAGTTTACAGAAGGCATACCAATTTGTGGAGTGGAAGGTAATATTCTTACTGGCCGGTTTATTACCTCTTGGTATTGCCATTCACAATACTGGGCTGGATCAAATTGTGGGCGATGCCATATATAATCTTACCAGAGATTGGCCAGTTCAGCTTACCATCTCCCTGCTATTTCTAATAACAGTAGTATTAACCAGCGTAATATCAAACCAGGCCACCGCTATTCTTTTAGTACCGGTAGCAATATCCTTGGCATCCGATATGGGCCTAGCCGCCAAACCCTTTTTACTCACGGTGCTTTTCGCTGCCAGTACTTCGTTTATAACACCTATAGGTTACCAGACCAATACCTTGATCTATGGTACCGGAAGCTTCAAATTTATGGATTTTATCAGGGTTGGTGGTGTGCTGACGCTGGTTATTTGGCTATTGGCTTCATTCCTGATTCCAATGTTCTATTTATAGCAGCAATTGCAACAATGGAAAATTCTACAATTCCCCAATTCGCCTGTTCCCCAATTCGCCTGTTCCCCAATTCCCTAATTCCCAAGTTCTTGCACCGTCAGCCAGGCCATCAATCCTGCGCCCACCTCCAGGGCTGCCTCATCAATATCGAAGGTTGGTGTATGTACGGAGGAAGTGATCCCTTTAGCCTCATTTCTGACACCTAGTCGGTAGAAGCAGGCGTCAGTTACCTGCGAATAGAAAGCAAAATCCTCTGCCGCCATCCAGAGATCCAGATCCAGCACATTCTCCTTTCCAAGATACTGTTCGGCACTACTACGCGCTCTTTCAGTCAGCTCAGGATCATTCTCCAGGTAAGGGAATCCATGTAGAATATTTACATCACATTCACCACCCATGGATTCTGCCGTTCCCTTGGCAATTCTAGTGATCAGTTCCTTGGCTTTAGCCCTCCATACCTCATCTAGAGTACGGAAGGTACCTTCAACTTTTACCTGATTGGGGATTATATTTGTGGCACCATTTGCCATTACTTTTCCAAAAGAAAGCACCGATGGTGTTCCCGGATTGGCATTTCTACTCACAACTTGTTGCAACGCAATAATTATATGACTAGTGATCAAAACTGGATCAATCACCTGATCTGGCATGGCGCCATGACCTCCTCTTCCTCTTACGGTTAAATATATCTCATCTGCACTGGCCATGTACATACCTTTCCTAAAACCTACCTTGCCAACATCTATCAATGGCATCACATGCTGCCCCAATATGCCAGTAATCGCAGAATCCTGAAGAACCCCCTCCTTTATCATTAAAGAAGCCCCTCCAGGTATCCTTTCTTCACCGGGTTGGAAGATCAGTTTCACCGTTCCTTCAAAAGAGGCCTTTATCTGGTTTAGAATTCCAGCTACTCCTAGCAAGCTAGCGGTGTGAACATCATGCCCGCAAGCATGCATTACACCATTGTTCGTTGACTTGTAAGAAACCTGATTTTGTTCCTCGATGGGCAGCGCATCCATGTCGGCTCGCAACACGATGGTCTTCTTCTCCGGGTTCCTTCCTTCAATGTATGCCACCAACCCAGTATCAGCCATCGGGTCTGATTGTAACCCCATACTACGCAGAGTATCAGCTACAAACTTAGATGTGGCCACTTCCTGGAACGACAATTCCGGATGGGCGTGTAAATGTCTTCGGATCTTTATGATTTCTGGGGCAGATTTTGCCGCCAGTTCTTTTATTTTGGTTTTTAGTTCCAGCAAAACTAGTTGAGCATGATTCTGGTGGGTATTACTATGGCCTGTGGAAACTCTGATAATAATTTCGCATAGGTATTCTGTGCTTCCAGTCTATCTATAAACTCTCCCACCCGTACTCGATAAATAGGCTGTTCGTACCTTGTCTGAGGTCTCGATTCCGGCAGAATTTTGTACACTTGGGCCTTTGCTTCAGAAGCTTCTTCTCGACTAGTTCCAGAATACACCTGGATGGTAAACCCTTGGGCTGAATTTGAAGTTCGGTTAAAACTGGTTATTTCCTGGAGTTTAGCATCAACTTCAGAAGTTTGATGCTCTACCGGAGTCACATCTCGTTTATTCTCCACTTCTTCGGTACCTTCAGTAGTAGTGGTAGTTTCAATTTTCGGTCGGTGTACCGAAAGATCTTCGCGGTAAGTGGTGCCTGAACTGGAGGGTGACAGACCAGCGCAAGCACTCATAGTGACGATAGCCGTGATTGCGATATAGGGTATAGCCTTCATTAGTCTTCTATTAGTACACATCGGTTATTTTTGATATCATCCTCAACAGTTTTGAACTTAACGTCTTTTTTGATATTTCCGTCTGTATACTGAACCGTAACTCTCTGGTTCCTGCCAGCTATCTTGGTTGATTTTACCGGCATTGTTTTTTCCACCGGCGCCCGATTTCTGGTATCTGGAGAGCGTCGGTTCAACAACGATTCGGTGTCCGCTTTTGACTCCTGAAGCTTTTGCCTGGAACGTGGTGTTCTGGCCTCCTGTACCTCATTCGATTCCTGAACCGGCAGGTCTGCATGCATGAGAAAGGTATTGGTATCTTCGTTTACCTTGGCCAAAAACCTTTTGAAAAGTTCGAAAGCCTCAAATTTATAGATCAGGAGCGGATCCTTTTGCTCATAGACTGCATTTTGAACTGATTGCTTGAGGTCATCCATTTCCCGTAAATGTTCTTTCCAAGCTTGATCAATAAAAGCCAGTGTCACCATCTTTTCCATAGCAATGATAAGCTCATGACAATTGGTGCTCAAGTTTTTTTCAAGATTGGTTACTACACCTATCTGTTTCTTCCGGTCAGTAAATGGCACCATAATGTTTTCTATGGTGGCCCCTCTTTCCTTTTGTATACCCTGAAAAATCGGATAAGCCCGGTCGCTGATGGCATTATTCTTATCCCGGTAGTGATCATACGCACTTTGGTAAAGTTGCTCTGTCAGTTCCGGAGCATCTATCTTGAGAAAATCGTCCCGGTCAATCTGATAATCCAATGCCAACACGCTCAGGGTATTGAGTTTAAAACCATCATAGTCCTCAGATTCTTTAGCATTTAGTACGATGTCTTCACAAGTATCATAAACCATATTCATGATATCCAATTGCAACCTATCACCAAACAAAGCATTCCTTCGTCGTTTATAGATTACCTCACGTTGCGAATTCATTACATCATCGTACTCCAACAGTCGCTTACGGATGGCAAAATTATTTTCCTCAACCTTTTTCTGGGCACGTTCGATGGATTTAGTAATCATACTATGCTGTATCACTTCTCCTTCTTCCAATCCCATGCGATCCATCAACTTAGCAATACGCTCAGAGCCAAAAAGTCGCATCAGGTTGTCCTCCAGGGAAACAAAAAACTGCGAGCTCCCAGGGTCCCCTTGTCGACCTGATCTACCACGCAATTGCCGGTCAACCCGACGACTTTCGTGACGTTCTGTACCAATAATTGCTAGTCCCCCAGCACCGCGAGAATCAAGAGTCAATTTGATGTCTGTGCCACGACCAGCCATGTTAGTGGCAATGGTTACATTGCCTGGTTTTCCGGCCCTGGCTACCACATCGGCTTCTCTTTGATGCTGCTTGGCATTCAATACCTGATGCTCAATATTACGGAGATTGAGCATCCTGCTTAATAATTCAGATATTTCGACTGAAGTGGTTCCCACCAGTACCGGACGTCCCTGTTTGGTAAGTTCATCAATCTCCGCAGCTACCGCATTGAACTTCTCTCTCACCGTTTTGAATACCTTGTCCTCTCGGTCATCGCGAATGATCGGTTCGTTGGTGGGGATTACCACTACATCCAGCTTGTAGATCTCCCAGAACTCTCCTGCCTCAGTCTCGGCGGTACCGGTCATCCCAGCCAGTTTATGGTACATTCGGAAGTAGTTTTGCAAGGTGACAGTGGCATAAGTCTGGGTGGCATCTTCGACTTTAACATTCTCCTTGGCTTCAATGGCCTGATGCAATCCGTCAGAATATCGGCGGCCTTCCATCACCCGTCCGGTTTGCTCATCAACAATTTTTATTTTGCCCTCTACAATGATGTACTCAACATCCTTCTCAAACAGGGTGTAGGCTTTAAGTAATTGGTTGGTGGAATGGATACGCTGGGCCTTCTCCGAATAGTCCCGGATCAGATCTTCTTTTTTAACCAGAAGATCTTTCTCCACTAAGTTCTCATCGTTCTCCAGTTTTGCAATCTCTTCACCAATATCTGGCATAATAAAGAACTTGGGGTCCTCCCCTTCTTCTGTAATCAGATCAATACCCCTTTCAGTGAGCTCGATGTTGTTATTCTTCTCATCAATGGTGAAATAAAGCGGCTCATCGGCCTCTGGCATCATTTTCTGATTGTCCTGCAAATAAAAGTTTTCCGTCTTTTGCAGAATTTGACGAATACCGGTCTCACTCAGATATTTTATTAAGGGTTTGTGTTTTGGCAGGCCTCTGTAGACCCTAAACAAGGCCAAACCACCATCTTTTTCCTCTCCAGCGGCAATCTGTTTCTTGGCGTCAAGCAAGAACTGTGACAATAACTTCTTTTGTGCCTCCACCAGTTTGGCAATACGCGGCTTTAGCTCATAGAATTCGTGCTCATCTCCCTTGGGAATAGGTCCTGAGATAATCAACGGGGTTCTGGCATCATCAATTAACACAGAATCAACCTCATCCACCATGGCATAATGGTGTTTGGGTTGAACCAGTTCCTTAGGATCGCGGGACATATTGTCGCGTAAGTAATCAAACCCAAACTCGTTATTGGTACCGTAGGTGATATGTGCCTGGTATGCTTTTCTGCGCTCTTCCGAATTTGGTTGATGCCTATCAATGCAATCCACTGTAAGACCGTGAAACTGAAAGATGGGTGCCATCCACTCACAATCACGACGAGCCAAATAGTCGTTTACCGTAACAATATGCACACCGCGATCTGCCAAAGCGTTTAAGAAAGCTGGGAGCGTTGCTACCAAGGTTTTTCCCTCTCCGGTAGCCATCTCAGCGATCTTTCCCTGGTGCAAAACAATCCCTCCAATTAACTGCACATCATAATGCAGCATGTCCCAGGTGATTTCAGCACCACCTGCCATCCATTTATTATACCAGGTTGCCTGCTCCCCTTGAATCTCAATATTATCGTACTGCGAGGCCAGATTTTTATCGAGCATAGTGGCAGTGACTACCAGCTGATGATTTTCCTTAAACCGTCTGGCAGTCTCTTTTACGATGGCAAAAGCTTGAGGCAATACCTCCATTAGAATCACTTCCAGCTCTTTATTCCGATCCTCTTCCAAGGCATCGACATTCTTGAATATTTGCTCCTTTTCATGGATATCCAGATCCGGATTATCAGTTACCCGCTGATTAAGTTGGGCAAGTTCGGCATCTATCTCGGCCAAACCATCGGTAATGGCCTGCTTGATCTTTGCAGTCTCCGCTCTTAGGTCGTCATCACTGATATTTTGAAAGGAATCATACACTTTATTGATCTGACCAACAAAAGGCAATACCTTCTTAATATCCTTATCCGACTTGGTACCGAATACTTTTGCGATCCCCTTGCTAACAAAATCCAGCATGACAAAAAATGTTAATGTTTAAATTTAAACGGATTTTTATGTAATCAAGATAGCTGATGACAAAAACCGTACTACCAGGATGCCTGTATGACAAATTGACTGACATAGAAGCTTGCTATTTAGTAACCAATAGTGCCTTCAAAAACTTTTTCGGCCGGTCCGCTCAGGTAAATCTCACAAAAACTATCATCGGGCTGTCTGATAAATGAAACCAGTAAATCTCCCCCCTTGGCTTTCACTTTTACCGGACTGGTACCACCCATGCTGGCCATAACCAGTGCTACTGCTGTCACACCGGTCCCACAAGACAAGGTTTCATCTTCAACTCCCCGCTCAAAGGTCCTTACCAGTACCTCCCCATTGACGGGTTGCACAAAATTCACATTAGTTCCACCAGGTTGATATGGTTTGCTGTGCCTTATCGATTTTCCCTCCACTTGTACATCAACTTTTGCTACCTCATTCACCATCTTAATGTGATGAGGAGATCCTGTGTCAATGAAGTATTCGCCTTCTATTTCCAGAGGCCTTCCCACATCCTGCATTTGAATGCTGATTGTATCTCCATCTATTAGACCTCGATGCTCGCCATCTACTGCCTGAAAGGTACATTGGCGGTCAACCATTCCCAGATCATGAGCTAACCTAACCGCACAACGGCTGCCATTTCCACAAAGGCTCTGTGAACCATCAGGGTTGAAGTATACCATTTCAAAGTCACAGGTTTTATGATTCCTCAGTAAAATCACTCCATCAGCGCCGATACCGAACCGGCGATCACACCATTTACCTATGGTCTCCTTGTTCAGATCAAAGTCTTGATGGCGATCATCAATCATTATAAAATCATTACCAGTTCCTTGGTACTTGTAAAATTTTACCTCAGGCATAACACAAAGATAAGCCTACAGCAGGTCAATAGCTGAACTTGCCAGGTTTTTTAATCAAGCAGGGAAAAGTCATAAACCTGCACCCTTTCCCAAAGGTGCTGGCAGTTTTCCACAAACTCCAGATGAATAGGGTGGGTTTGATAAACTTCGTGATCCTGTAAGGTTTCAAAATTGGTATGGTAGGCGAAACTATAACTATGATCTACCACCTCCCGAGCTTCAGTTGCGGCAGGAACTCCAATACTACCGGAGTGGATGGTTTCAATGGTGAGCAGCTTTTCCAAACCCTCTTTTAGCTGAATCTGAGATTCTTGATTTTGAGGTTCTTTCAGCCAGAAATATACTTGATGTGTTAACATGGATTGGGAGTTATTAATTTATCAAAAAAGGCCAAATCTTATCGAAGTGGCCCCAGATCTATAGTACGTATCAAATCTAGATTTTCTCTTTTATTCGAGCTGCTTTGCCCTGTCTTCCCCTGAGATAATACAACCTGGCCCTGCGAACCTTACCCCTTCTGATCAATTCAATTTTTTCTATGTTTGGACTTAATACTGGGAAGATTCTTTCAATACCAATACCGTTGGAGATCTTTCGCACCGTGAATGACTCGCCATTGGTGTTGGGATTTTTTCTTTGGATCACGGTACCGCGAAACTGCTGAACGCGCTCCTTGTTACCTTCTCGTATCTTCACATGCACGATAATAGTGTCACCAGCCTTGAAATCTGGGTGGGCAGTGCGTGCTTCAGAATACTCGTTCTCAATCAATTTTATCAGGTCGCTCATCTTTTTTGCTCAAAATGGAGTGCAAATATAGGATTTTAATCACAAATTAGAAATTATGAATTGCAAATTGTTGGCAGTTGTCAGTTGGCAGTTGTCAGTTGGCAGTTGTCAGTTGGCAGTTGGCAGTTGTCAGTTGGCATTTGGCAGTCCGTGACTGCTATTTGCCTGACCCTGGGATACCATCTGGCCTCCTCTGCTCAGTTCTTTTAACGGATTGCTCAAAACGCCATTGCTCGATTTCTTTTTCATGGCCACTCAATAACACCTTGGGTACTGCCATTCCCCTGAAATCCGCAGGTCGGGTATAAACCGGAGGTCCAACCAGACCATCTTGAAAAGAATCGGAAAGCGCGCTGCTTTCATTTGACAAAACGCCTGGTATCAGTCTTATAAGGGCATCCGTCAAAACCGCAGCCGGTAATTCACCTCCGGACAATACATAATCACCAATGCTGATCTCCCGCGTGATAAAGTGCTCGCGTAATCTTTCATCAATACCTTTATAGTGACCGCAAAGGATTATGATGTTTTGAAGCAAGCTCAGTTGATTGGCCATCGGCTGACTCAATGATTGACCATCTGGACTCATATAAATGACCTCCTGATATTGGTGATCCTTTTGTAAGCTTTCCAAACAATTCACTACCGGTTCAATCATGAGCACCATTCCCGCTCCACCACCATAAGCATAGTCGTCTACTGTACGGTGCTTGCTAACACTGTAATCTCTCAAATTATGGATTTGCAACTGCACCAATCCCTTATCCTGGGCTTTTTTTACAATGGAGTGGTTTAGAAAGCTATCCAACAGTGATGGTAGTACGGTAATAATGTCAATTCGCATTGATTATTGATCAAGATAAACACCTAACAAACCATCGGGAAGAGTAACCAGTACTTGCTGCAGGTCTCGATCGACCCCGGACACAATATCCTCATTCAACGGAATCAGAATCTCTTTGTGCTTATAGTCCATCACCAATAGCACTTGCGGAGATTGGTCGTTTACTGAAGTAACCTTTCCCAAGCTTCCAAGTTGGTGATCTTTTACGGTCCAGCCAACCAGTTCATGGTAATAAAAACTGGTGCCCTCAAGCGGTGGCAAAAGATCCAACGGCAGGTAGATGCTACTGCCCACAAATTTTTTGGCTTCATCCCGGGTTGATAACTCATCAAACTTAAAAATTGCTTTCTCACCATTGATTCGGATAGATTCAATAAAAAAAGGAACCAGCGTTTGACTGCCTTTGGGCAGTACGAAAACGGATTCCAATTCTTTATAGTATTGCGGTTGGTCTGTATCCAAGACACCTACCAGCTCTCCTGATAAGCCCCTGGTCCCAGTGAGATAACCCAGCTGAAAACAAGCATCAATCTTCATGATGCCCAGCCGATTTACTCCTCCTCTTGAGCGGCTTCAACCTGCTCCTCTGTTGCTGCTGGTGGTTCAGCAGCTTCAGCTGCAGCTTGCTCCTGAGTTTCCGCTTCCGGGGCAGCAGGAGCATCAGCGTTAGCCTGCTCACTATCTGTCGTTTCTTCAGCAGTTGGAGCTTCCACAGCCGGTGTTTCAACTGGAGCAGCTTCTGCTTCGGCAGCAGGTGCTTCCGTGACTGGTTCTTCTGTCGAAGGAGCTTCTTGTTCGGTTACTGGTGCATCAGCCGCTGCCTCTTCTGCGACCGTGGCTTCAACAGTCTCTGCAACTGGCTCATCTGGAACCTCTT
>JANQPK010000339.1 GCA_028289505.1 Cyclobacteriaceae bacterium | reverse complement strand
GGCTGGGTTTCCGTTCGCAATTCAAATCACTTTGGTATTGCGGGTTATCATGCGTTGTTGGCGTCCGATCAGGATATGGTTGGTATTTCTATGACCAATGCCAGCCCCCTGGTGGCTCCTACTTTCTCTGCAGAGCGTTTACTAGGAACTAACCCAATTGCTGTGGCCATACCTGCAGGAGAACAACCGCCATTCGTGGCTGACTTTGCCACCACTACGGTAGCTAATGGTAAACTAGAGGTTAGCAAACGCAAGGGACAACCAATTCCTACCGGCTGGGCCCAGGATCGAACCGGAAAGCCCAGCACAGATGCCAGCTGTGTTGAGCAAGGAGGAGCTTTAATGCCTCTGGGTGGAACTCGCGAAATGGGCAGTCATAAAGGCTACTGCCTGGGTAGTATTGTAGATATTTTCTCTGCAGTATTTTCTGGCGCTAATTATGGTCCCTGGGTACCACCTTTTGTTAGTTATCTCGAGCCGAGCAGCAATCCGGTGGGAGCTGGAATAGGTCACTTTCTGGGAGCAATGAGAATAGATGCTTTCAGGCCTGCCGAAGAATTCAAGGCCGAAATGGACAGGTGGATTGAGCGCTTCAGAAACTCAACTCCTGCACATGGTGCAGAGCAGGTTTTAGTACCTGGAGATCCGGAGCGTCAATGCCTAGCGGAACGAGTAAAGAATGGAATACCTTTACTGGATCCGGTGGTAAGAAACCTAGAAGCTTTATCTCAAGAATTTGAAGTGAGAATTCCGGAGTCTATAGTGTAATTCCTGCACGAATCACCAAATTGCTGTTATAAGGTGATTTACGATCATCGTATAACAGATTCAGTAAAACTGTAAGCCCAATTCCTGCTCTGCCCCCTACTGGTTGGAATATCCCCCCTCCTACAAAATAACCTGGAACCCATTCCCTGACCAACTCAGTGCCATCAACACTAGGAAAATCCAGCTTAAGTGACTCATATTCAGTGTAGGCAAAGAACATCGGTGACAATTGATACCTGGCGAAAGCCCGATAACCAAAGATATTCGAATCGTACTCATACACCCTGCCGGTGAAGATATCGAATGCTTCACCTTTCAAATATTGATAAGTAATGCCTGGACCTACCGAAAAACGGGGTGTTACCATATAACCCACTATAGGAGAGACTACAATGGCAGTGAAATCACCGAATTGAAAGCTGAAATCACCCCCAAAATAAACCCGGTCCATGAAGGTTGGTTCAGCTTCAGGATCGTAATATCGCTGTCCGTAGACGTAAGTGCTCAACACCATCAGCAATGCTATCTGAAGGATTTTTCTCATACAGATTTCTATTCTTTCTCAGGGGCAGCCTCCACAATGTAGAGGTCTTCTGACGGCTTTCGCATCAGGTATTTCTCCCTGGCATACTTCTCCAACAATTCCTGATCACTTAAGAGTTCCTTGCGGTCGGTTTCAACCTCCATTATTTTTTGGGTGTAAAACTCCTTTTTTGCATTGAGTTGATTTAATTTTTTGCTTCTCTGAAATTGAAGAAAAAGGTCATTGGAATCAAAAAAGAGCATCCAAACCAAAAACAGAATACTGCAGATAAAATAAAAATTTCTGCTCAGTCGTTTAATCCTAATCATAAATGACTTTATAAAAACTGGGCGTAAGATAAACATATCCTATTCCAAATCAAAAAAGGTTCCTTTAGGGAAACGATAAAAAACGGCTTTCAGTATTAGAGAATAAAGGACCTGGGAAATATTGAATATCGAATAAAGAATAAGCATGAGCAGGTGAATACCCCTTCCGGTGGCCCCGGGTTAACGATTTTCAAAGCGAAGTTACCAGTGGCTGCCGTGACCCTTCAAGGTCGGAGTATTAAACACCAAACTCCTAGCGGAAATTATTTCCCAAAAATACTCCCGTATCTCCCAGCTCTTCCTCAATCCTGAGTAACTGGTTGTACTTGGCCATTCTATCTGATCTGGAGGCAGAGCCTGTTTTAATTTGACCGGTGTTCAGCGCTACCGCCAGGTCGGCGATGGTGTTATCCTCAGTTTCCCCGGATCGATGAGACATTACACTAGTGTATTTATTTTTGGTGGCCAGATTAACCGCATTAATGGTTTCTGTTAAGCTACCGATCTGATTTACCTTAATCAGAATTGAATTAGCTATTCCCTCCTCAATACCACGTCCCAGTCGGCTTACATTGGTTACGAACAGGTCATCGCCAACCAATTGGACCTTATCTCCAGCCAGATCAGTATGCAATTTCCAACCTTCCCAGTCATCTTCGTGCATACCATCTTCAATAGATAATATAGGATACTGGTCTACCCATTCCTTCCAAAACTGAGCCATTTCCTGCGAGGTCAATTGGTCACCACTGGATTTTTTGAAATGATAAGTCTTGGTTTCAAGATCGTAAAATTCCGAGCTTGCAGCATCGAGCGCAATGGAGATATCTTCTCCAGGCCTATACCCAGCTTTTTCAATTGCTTGCAGCACTACCTCAATGGCTCCAACATTGGAGGTAATGTTAGGAGCAAATCCACCTTCATCCCCAACATTTGTAGAAAGACCTTGACTACTAAGTACCTTTTTTAAGTGATGGAATACTTCTGTACCCATTCGTAATGCCTCTGAAAACGTCGGTGCATTAGTAGGCATAATCATGAACTCCTGAAAATCTATAGAGTTATCAGCATGACTTCCACCATTGAGAATATTCATCATTGGTACCGGAAGCGTTTTAGCATTAACTCCTCCAACGTACCTAAATAAAGATTGTCCCGATTCCTGAGCTGCGGCCTTGGCCACTGCCAGACTAACACCCAGAATTGCATTGGCCCCAAGTTTCGACTTGTTATCAGTGCCATCAAGATCGATCATGGTTTGGTCAATCCGTGACTGTTCAAATACTGAGAAGCCTACTAATTCTCCAGCAAGCGTGTCATTGACATTGGCTACAGCCTTAGTAACTCCTTTTCCCATAAAACGATCATTATCACCGTCTCTAAGCTCAACAGCTTCATGAACACCGGTAGAAGCACCAGAGGGTACAGCAGCGCGGCCCAGAAACCCATTGGTAGTGATAACATCAACCTCAACAGTTGGATTACCCCTGCTATCTAATATTTGTCTGGCGAATATATTCTCTATCAAACTCATGATTTAAACTTTATCTAGTTGGAATGTTGTTGTATTACTTCGAGGAATTTATCAAATAGGTATCGGCTGTCATGGGGTCCAGGTGATGCCTCCGGATGATACTGCACCGAAAATGCAGGCTTACCCTTTACCTTCATACCTTCAACTGTCTCATCGTTTAGGTTTACATGGGTGACTTCCAATTGATCCGAATTACTTAAGGCTTCTGAAGATACTCCGAAACCGTGGTTTTGGGAGGTAACCTCACTTCTACCTGTTTCAAGATTGATAACTGGATGATTCAACCCTCTATGCCCATGATGCATCTTGTAAGTGGAAACACCACAGGCTAATCCCAGAATCTGATGACCTAAACAAATACCAAATACAGGCCGGTCATTTTCAAGGATACTTTTTACAGTGTCAACCGCGTAATCCATGGGAGCTGGATCACCAGGTCCATTACTAATGAAATACCCATGCGGTTGCCATGCTTCCATTTCTTCATAAGAAGTTCGTGCAGGAAAAACCTGCAGATAACAATCTCGATTTGAAAAATTACTAAGTATGCTTTTTTTGACCCCTAAATCGAGCACTGCTATCTTCCACTTAGCATCTTCATCACCGATGAAATACCGCTCCGCAGTCGATACCGAACTTGCCAATTCCAAGCCGTCCATGTTTGGCACCTCAAGATGCTTCTTTTTAATC
>JANQPK010000410.1 GCA_028289505.1 Cyclobacteriaceae bacterium | reverse complement strand
CATACCCGCATTTACCTCTTCCCAAGAAATGGGTACACCCGCAGCTTCAAAAATATCCTTTACAGAAACCGTTATCTCCGGTCCTATACCGTCTCCGGTGATTAAAGTTACTTTTGTTTGCATCAACTACTGTTTGTCTTTGATTTGACCGATCAAACTATCAACATCTTCCAATAATCTCTCGGCCTTTTCTCTTGCATCCTGTATCACTTTTTCCCCTTCTGATCTGGCAAAACTGGTGACTGGTTCCGTTTCCTCCTCAATTAGTTCCTCCAAAAGAGCCTCCAGTTTTTGCTTATACTTCTCCAGTCTGTAGGTTAGTCTTTCTCTGGTATTGGTACCCTTGTCGGGAGCATACAAGATCCCAAGTATAGCTCCGGCTGCTGCACCAGCCAGAAAACTCATCAGATTATCTGTGGTCTTACTCATAGCAACTGTTTATTTGTTATCAATTAGTCCTCTGCCACTTTTCTTAATGGTTCCGTCCTCGATCAAGTGGTCAGCCAGAACGTCTAAAATGCCGTTGATGAACTTCTTACTTTTAGGTGTGCTGTATTTTTTGGACAATTCAATATATTCATTAATTGTTACTTTAACTGGGATGCTGGGGAAATTTATCATCTCGGCAACTGCCATCTTAAGCAGGATCATATCCACTTGTGCAATACGATCCATTTCCCAGTTTTTGGCCCTCTCCGCTACTAAGTTTTCAGTCCAGCTTTCATTCTTCAGGGTGGTATCAAAAAGCGCTGTGAAGAACTTCCGGTCCTCATCCCATTGATATGATAGTGGTGCTAACACCAAGCCTGACTCGCTAATTGACTTCAATGTCTTATTGACCAAACTCTTAATAATATCCTTATTCTCAACCCAGCCGCGATCGTACTCCTCAAAAAAGTTCTGAAACGAATCACTTTTCCAGAGTACCGATTTGAAAATTTGACGCAATAAAGCAGCCTCTTCTTGCAAGGATTTTGTATGCTTGGGAAGCTTGTGTTTTTTTATCTCTTTATACCACTGAGATAGGCGGTCTTGATGACCCTCCCACCCTGGCAATGATAAGCCCAGGGTGGTTTCCCTGATCAGATCGATAGATTTCAAATCGGCAAGGATCTTCAATGGTTTGCTGCCAGCATTTGTTTTCTTTCTTGAAGTCAACAATGTTTCAAAATCAGCCAGAGCAGGAAAAAGTCCCAGTATCCATTGGAATAACTGGTTGATTCCTTCAACCTCCTTTAGCATTTGAGAACGCAACCCGTTTAAATCCCTATTAATCTGGTTTTGATAGCCAGTAACGATCTCATCCATCAATTCGTGGACATTCGAGGGCAGATCATTAGAACCATTTGCCGTTGTTTGGGTTAACCGGTGCTTAAAGGCTTGCTCAAATTTAGCTGGCTCCGGCATCACTTCCTTACCCTCCTTAAGACGGGCTTGTAGTTGTTCCCAGGCAATTTGCTGGTCTGAGTTTCGCAATTGTTGCCATGCAAATAGCGTCTGCATCGCTTTGATACGTAAATTTCTCCTGTTGAGCATCTGACCAGCCTGGCTGAATTCAGGTCAAAAGTACCCCATTTTAGGGATTAATTCAAAGTGGGAATTGGGTGCTTATAAATCTTATGTAAGTTTACTGCGGGGATTGTCGAACAAAAAAAATATCTGACCGTTTCTATTCTACAATGAGGGAACTCCGATACCTTAACAAGTATCTACTTAAGTATAAGTACCACCTGATACTGGGTACGATATTCATCATTATTACCAATGTGGTGGCCATTATACCTGCTCAAGTAGTTAGGCATGCAATCGATCTAGTAAAAGAAAATATAGATCTATATACACTCTACGGAGGAACATCTTTGCAGAACCAGCTCTATAATATCTTTGCAAGATCTATTTTAATTGCCGGATTGCTGATCGTAGCCATGGCATTGATTCGAGGGGTGTTTCTCTTTCTAGTTCGGCAAACCATTATCGTGATGTCCCGCCTGGTAGAATACGATCTTAAGAATGAAATTTATCAGCATTACCAGACACTTCCCCTAAGCTTTTACCGGCAAAACAATACCGGCGACCTCATGGCACGCATCTCTGAGGATGTAAGCAGGGTACGAATGTACCTGGGACCAGCCATCATGTATGGTATCAATCTAATCACCCTCTTCGTCATAGTAATCAGCTATATGTTTATGGTGAACCCCCGATTGGCTTTGTACTCCCTCTTACCTCTGCCAGTGCTATCCATTAGTATCTATTGGGTGAGTAGTATCATGAATAAACGGTCCGAAGAAATACAGAAGAGCCTGTCTTCGCTCAGCACCTATGTCCAGGAGGCTTTTTCAGGTATTCGGGTAATTAAATCTTTTACCCGGGAGACCGATTCAGAGAAAAATTTTGCTAAGGAGAGTCAAGAGTACCGCAACAAATCATTGAAACTAACTTTCGTGAATGCTTTATTCATGCCTTTAATCATGGCGCTTATTGGCATGAGTGTGATTTTGACAGTTTTTATTGGAGGTGATCAGGTGATTGACGGTTCACTTACTATTGGAAATATCGCGGAATTTATCATCTATGTAAACATGCTTACCTGGCCAGTAGCTTCTTTAGGATGGGTCACCAGTCTGATCCAAAGAGCCGATGCCTCTCAAAAAAGGATAAATCAGTTCTTGAAAATAAAAACGGATATTGTGTCACTCAAGGAATTAAAAGAAGAAGTGCGTGGAGATATTGAGTTTGATAATGTCTCTTTTACTTATCCCGATTCAGGGATCGAGGCCTTAAAAGACGTTTCCTTCAAAGTAGCTCCCGGACAATCCATTGCCATAATTGGCACTACCGGGTCAGGGAAAAGTACTATTGCCAATATTATTTGCCGTTTGTATGACGTTTCATCAGGAATAGTGAAAGTGGATGGAGAGGATATCCGAAACTATAGCTTGAAACATCTGAGGCAAGCTATTGGGTACGTTCCGCAAGATGTTTTCCTATTTTCAGATACCATAGGCAATAATATAGGATTTGGAAATGGAACAGTAGACCAGGAACAAGTTGTGCAAGCAGCCAAGGATTCTGATCTTTATCATAACATCAACCAATTTCCAGATGGATTTGAGACGGTTTTGGGTGAACGTGGAATAACCCTTTCAGGAGGTCAGAAGCAGAGAGTGTCCATAGCCAGAGCCATCATACGCCAGCCTAAGATTCTGATCCTTGATGATAGTTTATCTGCGGTCGATACTAAAACAGAAAACACTATATTGGGCAACCTTAAACGCATCATGAAGGATTGCACCACTGTGATTATTTCCCACCGGGTGAGTAGCGCCAAATTAGCGGATAACATTCTGGTACTGGATGGTGGCGAAATAATTGAACAGGGTACAGAGGAGGATCTACTATCCAAGAATGGGGTATACCGAGAACTGTACGAAAAGCAACTTCAAGTAGACGAATTGGCCTAAGCCCTACTAAGAAATAAAAGTGAAAAAATTTCTGATCCTTCAAATGCGCCCCGAAACACCGGTGGCGGATAGTGAGTTTGAGGCAATCCTAAAGGTAACTAAATTAAGAAGAGAAGAAGTTCGGCGGATTAGACTGGAACGATGCAATGAGATTGAAATTGATCTAGATGACTATACTGGAATAATTGCCGGAGGAAGTCCTTTCGATGTCAGTTGTCCAGCGCCTGAAAAAACCACAGTACAAATGCGGATAGAGTCGTTTTTCGATAGTCTATTCGGCCAAGTGATTGACCGTGATTTCCCCTTTCTGGGGGCTTGCTCGGGAAGCGGATTGCTTGGAAAATATAGCGGTGCAACCATTTCAGGCCGATTTTCAGAGCCTGTTGGAAGCGTAACAGTTTCCAAAACTATTGCAGGAGAAAAGGATGCCTTACTAAAGGGTTTACCCCAAGAATTTACCGCTTTGGTAGGGCATAAAGAAGCTTGTGATAGCTTGCCTCCACAGGCTGTGCTCCTACTGACCTCCAATACCTGTCCCGTACAAATGTTCCGTATTAAACAGAATGTTTATGCCACACAATTTCATCCGGAAGCGGATGCGGAGGAGTTCACCTTGAGAATAAACACTTATAAAGACCATGGGTATTTTCATCCGGAAAAAGCAGAGGAGCTTATTTTTGCCCTTCAGAAAATAGAAACTCCAGTTACTAAAGAAATCCTAAGACGATTTGCCACTAAATATCGATATGAGGAATAAGGTCATAGTCAATTTAGTGTTGTCAACCCTGGTACTGCTTGGTGCTTGCATCAAACAAAAGCCTATTGAGACCTTACAAACAGATGTTTTAATTGTGGGGGGCGGTGCCAGTGGCACCATGGCGGGGATTCAGGCGGCGCGAATGGGTGTCAGCAGCCTTATAGTTGAAGAAACACCCTGGCTTGGTGGCATGCTTACCTCGGCAGGTGTGAGTGCAGTAGATGGCAACTACAGATTGCACTCTGGATTGTGGGAAGAATTCCGACAGCAGATATACCAATATTACGGCGGGGCTGATAGTGTGAAAACAGGATGGGTGAGTAACGTTTTGTTTGAGCCACAAGTAGGTCAGCAGATACTGACCTCGATGGTCAGAAATGAAACCAGGTTGCAGGTAATGCGAAATAGCACCTTAAGTGAGCTGACCAAAAAAGAGGATCGTGGTTGGTTTGCTACTGTAACCGACAAAGAGGGCGATAAACGTGTTGATATTGAGGCCAAAATAGTGATTGATGCTACCGAATTGGGAGACGTGGCCAAATTAGTGGGAGTGCCTTATGATATTGGCATGGATGCCAGAGCTGAATCAGGTGAGGAAATAGCGCCTCTCGAGGCTAACAACATTATTCAGGACCTAACCTATGTGGCCATATTAAAGGATTATGGTGATGATACTGGTTTGATGGAAACAGCGCCTGACAACTATGATCCAAATAAATTTACTTATACCTGCGCATCTGAGTCTGAAGTAGACCCAAAAGGCAACAAGTTATGGGACTGTGATTTTATGATGAATTATGGAAAGCTTCCCAATGACTACTATATGATTAATTGGCCCATTGAAGGGAATGACTATTACCTCAATATTCTGGAAATGGATGTAGCGCAAAGAACCGAAGCATTAAAGGCAGCTAAAGATTTTACCCTGAGTTACGTCTATTACCTACAGCATGAGTTGGGCTTTACTAATCTGGGACTCGCAGCTGATGTCTATAATACCCCAGATCACCTGCCATACATACCTTATCATCGCGAATCTCGCCGTATCAAAGGATTAGTCAGGTACACGGTAAATGATATGGCTCGCCCATTTGAACAGCCAGATCCGCTTTATCGCACGGGTATAGCGGTTGGTGATTACCCAGTAGATCACCACCACAAGCGTTATCCTGAAGCTGAACTATTGCCAGAGTTGCATTTTTACCCAGTCCCCTCCTATAATCTACCATTGGGAACATTGATGCCAGAGGGTTTTAATGATTTCATAGTAGCTGAAAAATCCATTTCCGTATCCAATATTGTAAATGGCACTACTCGCTTACAGCCAGTATGCCTACTAATAGGTCAAGCCTCAGGGGCTTTAGCTGCACTGGCGATCCAGGGTAGGAAACAACCATCCCAGGTGGCCGTGCGAGCAGTACAAAAACAACTGATTGAAGATGGTGCCTACATAATGCCTTATTCCGATATTCAACCTGACCATCAGGCATTTAAAGCCATACAAAGAATTGGGGCTACTGGTATTCTTAAAGGTGAGGGGAAGAATATTGGTTGGGAAAATCACACCCATATTTATCCCGATGAAAAGGTCTTGGTAAAAACACTGAGCGAAGACCTAAGCGATTGGTTACCCGACCAGGGTATAAGTTTTAATACCGAAGTACTGAATCTAGCAGATTGTGCTAATCTATTTGTTTCATTTCACCAGCATTACCAAATTAGCACTGATCAGGTACCGGAAACTGCTTTTAAAGAACAGCTGATACAAATATTAAAAGATTCAACTGGGGAGGAAATCACTGATGACTATCTAATAACCCGATGGGAATTTGCATTGGTCCTGGATAAGTTGATTAACCCCTTTGAATTGAAACAAGTGAATCATCAGGGGCATCTGATCGATTAGTCAAGACACCGAATGAAACCATGATCAAACAAGTAAGATTAACAAGCCTGTTACTGCTGGCATCGCTATGGGCATGTATTGAAGAAGAGCCTGCCAAAGATACCAAGACGGATATTGATAAGTTACAGTATGTCGATCCCTTTATAGGTACAGGTTTTCATGGGCATACTTTTCCCGGTGCCACTGTACCCCATGGGAGGGTTCAGATTAGCCCTGATACTCACCTATTCGGATGGGAAGCCAGCAGTGGTTATCACTATGATGATACTACACTCTATGGTTTCAGCCACACTCACTTGAGTGGTACTGGAATCGGTGATCTTGGAGACGTACTATTTCTTCCATTTTGTGGATCCTTGGTAGAAGTTAAACCAGTAGCAAGTTTTAGCCATCAAGATGAGGAAGCATCTGCGGGTTACTACCGAGTGAAAGTACAACCGTGGAATATCATGGCAGAATTCTCGGCCACGGAGCGCACGGCTTGGCACCGCTATACTTACCCACCCAATACCACTGCTTCACTCATGATAGATCTAGCTCACATCCTGCAATCTGACTGGGGGCACCATGTCTTAGAGAGTGAGCTCAGGGTGATTGATGACCATACGGTAGTTGGCTACAGAAAGACTAAAGGGTGGGCAGAAGATGACCCCATATGGTTTAAATGTGTATTCGATCGACCAATAAAGACCTACCAGATCTTCGAGAATGGGGATAAGGTCTCAAGAAATAGCGCTGAGGCAAAGGATGTAAGAGTGTTAATTTCATTTGATGAGACCTATACGGTAAACGCCAAGGTAGCCATTTCCTCCGTTGATGAAGTAGGAGCGGCAAATAATTTGAGCGAACTTCAAGGATTAGAAAACCTGGAGCAAGTGGTAGATCAGGCCCAAACCAAATGGCGCCAAGAACTAGAGGCTATCACTATCGACACCGAAGACCAAAGTGTGCTCAATAATTTTTACACCGCGGTTTACCACAGCAAAATCGCACCTATGATCTTCACCGATTTAGATGGTCGTTACCGGGGTATGGATAGGGCCATCCATCAGTCTCAATCACAGCCACACTACACCATTTACTCTCTTTGGGATGTGTTTAGAAGTTGGTATCCTTTGATGACCATAATCGCACCTGAAAGGGCAAGAGCCTGGGCCTATGACCTAGTGGACCACAGTGAAAAGGGCGGCCTACTGCCCAAATGGCCCCTAAACGGGAATTATACCGGAACCATGGTGGGTTATCCGGCCAATGCCATACTTGCGGATGCCTGGAGTAAGGATTTAATTGATTCCATATCAACTACTGTGCTAGATGCTGCTGTTCAGGCTTCCATGTGGCAGGAAGCTTTCCATCAGCGGCATCAAGGTACCAGAGGCCAGAATGTAATGCCAAAACATATTTACTATAAAGAAAACCTGGGTTATGTACCTCAAGATAAAATTTCCGAATCTGTATCCTATGGACTGGAAATGGCTTACTATGACTGGTGCGTGGCTCAGATGGCCAATTGGCAGGGGGAAAACAGCACTGCCGAACAATACCTGGAAAAAAGTAAGGCCTATCGCAAGTACTTTGACAGATCCATTGGTTTTATGCGAGGCATTAAAAGCAATGGGGAGTGGAACGAAGACTTTGATCCCCGATTTTCCGATCACCTTAGAAGTGAGTTTGTTGAGGGTAATTCATATCAATGGACCCCATTTGTGCCACATGCTATGGCAGATTTCCGGGATTTGTTAGGAGGCGAGGAGCAACTGGGGGTTTGGCTTGATTCGTTATTTACCACCTCTTCGCATATTGAGGGTGAAAATGCTTCGGCAGATATTACAGGATTAATTGGTCAATATGCACATGGGAATGAACCCAGTCATCACGTACCCTATATGTATCAATACTCAGATCGTCCGTGGCGAACACAGGAAGTCTTGGATACCGTTTTATACCATTTCTATACTCCTTCTCCAGAGGGTATAATCGGCAATGAAGATTGTGGACAGATGTCTGCCTGGTACGTGCTCAATGCTATTGGCATCTACCAGGTTACACCCGGTTTGCCGGAATTATTCATTGGAAGACCCATTATCGATGCAGCTAGCATTAAAGTTGAAAATGGGCACTTTAAAATTAAGGTTCATAATCAATCGCCAGATAACAAATATGTGGAGCGTGTGGTGTTGAACGGACTAGAACTCTCGGACAAAAAGTTCAACTTCGGCGAACTGCAAGCTGGTGGCTTTTTGGAAATATATATGACACATAACCCGGTTTGAAACTAAAACTTAATCCAGAAGCCAAATCGGTTTTCGATAATTACCCTGACCACATTAGGGGTAAAATGGTAACTTTAAGGAAACTGATTCTTGAAACCGCGCAGGAAATAGATGGGATAACCCTGCTTGAAGAGACACTAAAATGGGGTGAACCCAGCTACCTGGTCAAAGGAGGCAGTACCGTTAGGATAGATTGGAAACCGAAAACACCGGATCAGTACGCAATCTATTTTAAATGTACCAGCCGATTGGTGAAAACCTTTCAAAATACCTACGCTAAAGTTTTTCGATTCGAAGGAAATAGAGCGATAGTTTTTAAATTGGATGAGCAAATTCCCCGTGATGAGTTGAAAAGTTGTATCAGAACTGCCTTGACCTATCACAAAGTAAAACATTTGCCAACCTTAGGATTATAATCCATGAAAGGCATATTCCTTCTTTGCCTCACTATATACTGTTTCATCGAGACACCAGGCCAGTCTATAAGCCCTTCCAGCACCGAATTAGAGAGAATTAAGAACAATGGAATGGTCCGATATAGCGATTTTGGTGCTAGTGGCGATGGTAAAACGGACGATATTGAGGCCATTATTGCAACCCATGCCTTTGCCAATCAATACAAACTCTCGGTGAAAGCTGATGCCAATGCAACCTACTACATTGGAGGAAGGGATCTTACCGCAATCGTTCAAACAGACACGGATTTTGGCGAGGCAAATTTCATCATTGATGATACCGAGTTACAAAACCGATCAGCTCCGGTTTTTCTGGTCAGTTCTGACCGGCAGCCATTTCAAATTGAAGGGATAACATCGCTGAAAAGATACCAGCAGCATTTGAACCTTACCCTGCCTAGCACCTGCCTGATTACTGTAACCAATTCGCAGGTTAAGCATTATATACGATTCGGGCTCAACCAAAATAATGGATCTGACCAGACAGATATCTTTATCGTTGATAAAGATGGAAATGTGGATATGGATGCACCGATAATCTGGGATTTTGAGCAGATCACAGAAATATCCGCCTTACCAGTGGATGAAAAATCCCTGACCATTACAGGTGGACGGTTTACTACCATTGCCAACCAGGCGGAATCAAAGTACAACTACCACAGTCGTAATATCGAAATAAAGCGTTCTAATGTTATGGTGGACGGATTGGAACACCACATAACTGGTGAGGGTGATAAAGGCGCACCTTATCGCGGATTTATAAGTATAAGTGATTGCGCCTACGTAACCGTTAAAAATACCATCCTAACCGGACATAAGACATACCGCACCATTGGCAATGCCGGGAAACCCGTTTCAATGGGCTCTTATGACCTATCGGTCAACCGTGCACTCAACATCTCCTTTATTAACTGCAGTCAGACTAATGATATTGATGACCGAACCTACTGGGGAATTCTCGGTTCCAATTACTGTAAAAACCTCCTCTATGACGGCTGTACCTTCTCCAGGTTTGACGCCCATAAAGGAGTAGCTAACGCCACCATTCTAAATTCTACCTTGGGTCACATGGGTATCAATGCCATCGGCAGTGGCGTCTTTACTGTGGAGAACTCAACAATTCGTGGAAGAAGCATAATCAATCTGCGTAGCGATTATGGAAGTACCTGGCAAGGGGAATTTATCATTCGTGATTGCAAATTTATTCCGGCGGGGGGTAAAGAAATAAGTGCCAGTCTGATTCGCGGATCGTATACTGGAAAACACAACTTTGGTTACAACTGCTACATGCCAGAACGGATAATCATAGAAAATCTGCACATCGATGACTCCACTCACCCAAAAGATTATCAGGGTGTTGCCATCTTTTCTGATTTTAATCCTCAGATGACCGATGAGACCTATGTGGAAGAATACCCCTATAGCAAAACCAAAGAAGTAAGCTTAAAAAATGTGAGTACCTCCAGTGGTAAGTCTCTAAGAGTGAGTGATAACCCCTACATGTTTAGGGATGTGAAGGTAGTCAATCGTTGACCCTTACCGGCTGCTCAATCACCAAACGATTGTTGGGATAGTAGATTTCAATACTTGGGCCAAAGGATTGTGCATTATGCTGCTCACAAAAATCATTTATCCTTTCTGCAATCTTATGGGGCTTAGGCATCACTGAAATATGGGCATCCTTTGACAACCTAATGGCATTGGAAGCAAAAATCTCTCTCTTTTCCAAATCGGGTGGGATACCCTGTTCATTTCGGAGTAGTACTCCGATAAAGCTCTTGGATAGCCCTCGTGATCCGTCGGGTTCTTGATCATATATGATTACCGGCTGCCCCTTAAGCTTGTTCTGCTGCACCAGCTGACTCATTTGGTTGAAATAGATCCTGATGGAATCACTTCGAAACGACCCATTAAAGTATCTACCAGCCAGTTGATAATCATAAACAGGTATCAACTCCATTACCACTGGCCTAAAACCGCCAAGTTGATAAAAGGCTATTAGCAAACCCACCAAAAAAATCCCAATCAGAACACCAACTATCTTTTTTAATCCCGATTTGCTCACGATAATACACCCTTGTATTGCATGTGGTAAAGCTGGGTGTAATATCCATCCAATCGCATTAGTTGCTCATGACTGCCCCGTTCTTTTATCTCGCCCTTATCCAGTACCAATATCTGATCGGCATTTTGAATGGTAGAAAGTCTATGTGCTATTACGATGGAGGTTCGACCTTTCATAAGTTTTTCGATGGCATATTGGATCAATTCTTCGGTTTCTGAATCCACGGATGAAGTAGCCTCATCCAATACCACAATCTCGGGATCATATACCATGGCTCTGACGAAAGAGATCAACTGCCTTTGCCCTACCGACAAAGTGGCCCCTCTTTCCTTGACATTGTAATTAAATCCACCAGGGAGTTTCTCGATAAACTTCCTCGCCCCCACCAATTCTGCGGCCTCCTGTACTTTTTCAAATGGTATATCATGATTGCCTAAAGTGATATTGTCGGCGATACTTCCTGAAAACAAAAACACATCCTGTAATACCACTCCGATATGACCTCTTAGGTTTTGCAGTTGATAATCTGAAATAGAGACGTCGTCAATCTTGATCTCGCCCTGGTTTATATCATAAAACCTATTAAGTAAATTAATGACAGACGATTTTCCAGCACCGGTTGCGCCTACTAGCGCCAGGACCTGGCCTGGTACTACTTGAAACGATATGTCTTTCAACACATAGTTTTCCTGATTGTAAGCAAACCAAACCTTCTTGAACTCTACTTTGCCCTGAAGAGAATCAGTCCTGTAGGCGCCATGATCTGGTAGAAATTCCTCAGAATCCAACAATTTCACTATTCGATCAGTACTCACAATGCCAAGCTGTAAAGTATTGAAGCGATCAGCAATCATACGAATAGGTCTGAAAAACATATTAATGTACATGATAAAGGAGATCAACACCCCTACTTCAGGAATTGAACCCCTCATCACCTCTCCTGCTCCAAACCAAACCAGTAATCCAATACTTGAAGCTCCTATAATTTCTGCTACCGGAAAATAAATAGAGTAGTACAATACTGACTTAATATGGGCACTTCGGTGCTCCTTATTGATTTCCTTGAACTTGCGGTATTCCTCCTCCTCATTATTGAATATTTGCACCACACTCATTCCGGTAATGTGCTCTTGAACAAAACTATTCAAATTAGAAACAGCATTTCTCACATGGTTAAAGGTCACTTTAATCCGCTCCTTAAATACATAGGTGCTTATCAACAACAGTGGTAAGGTGGCTAAGCTGATTAAGGTCAACTTCCAATCTTGCATCAACATGAAACCCAGAATAAATAGGATGGTCAGAATATCACCCGACATGGCGGCAATACCCTGACTGAAAACCTCAGCCAGCGTTTCCACATCAGAAATATTCCGAGTCACTAACCTGCCGATTGGAGTCTTATCAAAAAATTTCAATTTCAGTTTCAACAAATGGTGGTACAACTGTATTCGAAGATCCCTGATAATATTTTGACCAATCAGCCCCGATAAATAAGTATGGGCATATTGTACAATCGCATCCAGAATTAACAATCCGAATAACAGTAGGGTCATATTGACCAACCCTTGATAGTCACCAACGGCAATATGGTTATCAAT
Organism: Cyclobacteriaceae bacterium; assembly: GCA_028289505.1. Lineage (GTDB taxonomy): Bacteria > Bacteroidota > Bacteroidia > Cytophagales > Cyclobacteriaceae > SZUA-3. The sequence goes on along the minus strand of JANQPK010000410.1, from coordinate 17,355 downwards.
AGTGATCTGAATGATCCATGGCCGTAGTGGTCCCAGAACGGCAGTGGCAAGGGTAAGAAATACTAAAAAATAAAACTGCCCTCGGTATGGCTTGATAAACCCAACCAGCCGCTTGAGCACTTTAAGGTCTACTATTCTTCCAGTAATCTTCTCTTTTTCCACTATTCTTGGGCTAATAATGATTCGGGGTATAACACTTGAGCCAGCACCAGACCATGAGCGGGTACCGACCTACCTGCCTTTCTTCGGTCCCGGGAATCCAATATTTTATGGAATTCGGGGATGCTGATTTTCCCGGTTCCAACTTCCATCAAAGTCCCAACTAATGCTCGTACCATTCCACGTAAAAACCTGTTAGCACTTACGTAAAAGCAGTACCTTCCGTTATCTTCTATCCAGTGTGCCTGGGTTATAGTACAACGAAAATGATCCAATTGATTTCTGCTTTTGCAAAAACTGGCAAAATCGTGCTCTCCCATAATCAGTTCACAGGCAAGATTCATTTGGTCAACGAGTAAATGCTGGCGAAAAAAGTAACTGATCCCTACAGCAAACGGATCCTTATCCCTATGGATATGGTACTCATAGCTACGAGATATGGCATCAAATCTGGCGTGTGCGGTTTTGGGAACCTGACAAATATGATGGATTGCAATGTCCTTAGGTAGCACAGCATTAAGTTGATGCATAGATTTTTCCATATCCAAGACCCGGTCAAGATCTATGTGACAAAATTGTTGCCGGGCATGAACTCCTGCATCAGTACGGCCGCTACCAACACATTCAACTGGGGATCCGAGGCATTTTGTCAAGCTCTCATTTAGCTCTTGTTGGACGGTGTGAGCATTCTTTTGTACTTGCCAGCCCCGGTAGGACTTTCCATTATATGAAAGCTCGATGAAATACCTCAATAGTTTTTTTTACCTTAGTCGCAAAATAATAAAACACCAACCAAATGATACAAAGGGTTCAGTCATTATTTCTAGTAGTGGCAGTAGTCTGTTTGGTAGCGTCTCTGTTTTTCCCCATTTGGCAAAAACTAGAACTAGAAGCTCATACTGGAGTGATTCTGAAGGCAGCTTATGCTGAGATATACAACCCCGATCAGGTGATAACTCGTGAGGTTTTTCCCACTGTAATATTGGGGTTACTGATCATAACGGCGGTGGTTTTAGCAGTAATTGAGATTTTTCGCTACAGAAATCGGTTGATGCAAATGAAACTAGGAGCGGTTAACTCCCTGGTATTGGCAGCATTCCTGGGGTTATCCGTTTATTTCACATTCCACATGGAAAAATTGGTGGGAACAGCTGACCAAGGAACCTATGATCTTGGAATGTATCTGCCAGCGATAGCCTTAATACTTAACCTAGTGGCTAATAGGTTCATTCGGAAGGACGAAGCTTTGGTTCGTTCTGTAGACCGCATTCGTTAATACAATGCTATTAAAAATGGGATTTTTTGATTTGTTCAGGAGTAAAAACGATGATACTAGAAAATCCTACCTCAAAGAGTTAATTAAGGTAGCAAAAGCAGATGGACATCTTGAAAAGAGAGAATACGACTTAATTCTCAAAATTGGTCAAAAACTTGAATACCAAGAATCTGAAGTTGAAAGCCTTAGTCAGCAAATTGAATATGACCATCCATCCGAAACTCAGCCTTCAAAAGATGATCGACTTCGACTTATTTTCGATCTGGTAGCAATCATGATGATCGATCAAAGTATTGACCCCAAGGAAATGGGACTATGCAAATCTATTGCCATGAAATCAGGTTTTGAGCCTGAGGTAATCGATGATATAGTACATCGTATCAATGTACTTACTCAAAGTGGTATGTCTATCGAGCAAGCCTCCAACAATGCTTTTCAGGTATATAAAAGGGCTTAAATAACGCATATGTAATATATGCAAAGTGATTAAGCGGTTATGCTCTCATCCTATGGTTAATTTTGAGAGCTATAGGTTAGTGCAATAATGTCCATTCAAAAGCTTTTTCAAAGGAAAGAAGTCGATAATCAATATGATTACCGACACGATTACATCCAACAGCTGTTTAAAATGGCCCACTCCGACGGCCATATGGATGAATGCGAATACCATTTTATTCTAAAAATTGCTCAGAGATTAGAGATTGAAGTGAATTTTGAGGATTTGCATCAAAATCTAACCAACATAACGCTCGACCCGGAGGCCAGTAAACGTTTTGGGTTCGATTTTCTTTTCGATATGTCATGGCTGATGTTAGTAGACGGTGAAATTGATGATAAAGAGCTTGAATTGGGTATGGAATTGGGAGTGCAAATGGGATTTCAATCCACTAACATTAAACAGATGATTCTTTCTATCGGTCAACATAAGAAGATGGGATTACCACCGGCGGAAATAAAAGATAGACTGAAACAGATCTTCGGGCCAGAATAGCCACCAGTACTGACAGGATGTCAGAATTTCTCCTACTTTCTCTTAATGGAACGAATTTTGAATTGTCCCGGGTGACAAGTTAAAATTGTGTATTTAAATGAAATTGAGATGAAAGAGAAAGGTACTATTTCCATTCATACCGAGAATATTTTTCCCATAATCAAAAGATTCCTCTATTCAGATCACGAGATCTTTTTGCGTGAGCTTATTTCCAATGCAGTTGACGCTACCCAAAAAATAAAACGGCTATCATCCCTTGGAGAATACCAGCAAGAGCTGGGAGACCTTGCCATCGAGGTTATGATGAATAAGAAAAAAAAGACCATCACCGTTCGCGATCGAGGTATTGGAATGACCGCCGAGGAAATCAAAAAATACATTAATCAAATTGCCTTTTCAGGTGCCACCGAGTTTGTAGAAAAGTTTAAAGACTCGGCCGATGCCAAAGAGATCATTGGGAAGTTCGGGCTGGGATTTTATTCCGCCTTTATGGTTTCCAATAAGGTTGAAATAATCACCAAATCCTATCAGGAAGGCAGTGAGGCAGCGCGTTGGGAATGTGATGGTGATACCGAGTTTTCTATATCCCCCACCAAAAAGAAAGAAAGGGGTACTGAAATAATCTTACATATTAATGAGGATTCCACTGAGTTTCTTGAAGAGTCCAGAATTCAAGGTATCCTGGATAAGTATGCCAAATTCTTACCTGTTACCGTAAAATTCGGTCAGAAGGACAAAAGTGTCGAAGATGGGAAGGACAAGGACGGCAACCCGAAATACAAGACCATCAAAGTCGACAACATCATCAATGAAAATGAACCTATTTGGACTAAGGCTCCTTCAGATTTGTCAGATGAAGATTACCTGAAGTTTTACAGGGACCTATATCCATTTAGTGAGGACCCTCAGTTCTGGATCCATTTGAACGTGGACTATCCCTTCAATCTCACCGGGGTGCTTTATTTCCCAAAACTGAAGAACGATTTTGAGGTCCCAAAGAACAAAATACAATTGTACTCCCGTCAGGTATTCATAACCGATGAGGTGAAAGATATTGTCCCGGAATTCCTGATGTTGTTGCATGGAGTAATCGATTCTCCGGATATACCACTCAACGTATCCAGGAGCTTTCTTCAGTCAGATAGTAATGTGAAGAAGATTAATTCTTATATCACCAAAAAGGTCGCAGATAAACTTGGAGAACTGTTTAAAAAAGACCGGGAAGCCTATGAAGAGAAATGGGCAAATATCGGTTTATTTGTTAAGTATGGAATGCTTACCGAGGAGAAGTTCAACGAGAAAGCCAAAGCCTTTGCTCTAGTGAAGAACACAGAAAATGAATACTTCACCTTGGATGAATATCAAGAGAAGGTAGCGGTCTCTCAAAAAGACAAAGATGGCAATACCATTTTACTTTATACTACAGATGTGGCCAAGCAGGATACTTTCGTACAATCCGCCAAAAAGAGGTCATATGATGTCTTGGTAATGAATGAGGTAATTGACAGTCATTGGATCAACCAATTAGAGCAAAAACTGGAGAAGACCCAGTTAAAAAGAGTTGATGCCGATACCGTTGACAAGTTGATAGACACCGGAGACAGTCAGGATAGCGTGTTGTCTGAAGAGGAACAAAATCAACTAAAAGAGGTATTTACCAAAGCTGTGGACAATACTGGAATTATGATAAGTGTGGAATCTATGGCCCCTGATGAAATGCCAGTTTCTATCACTTTACCAGAATTTATGAGACGAATGAAAGACATGGCAGCAACCGGAGGTGGTGGCATGCCATTTATGGGTCAGATGCCTGATACCTATAATGTATCAGTAAATGCTAACCACGCCCTCAGTAATAAGATTTTGTCAGCTAAAAGAGAGGATACCCGGGTCAAGTATGCCAAGCAAGCCTACGACCTGGCCCTACTGAGCCAAAACATGTTGGATGGTCCTTCGTTGACCAAGTTCATCCAAAGAAGCGTGGAACTGGCCGCAAAGTAAATTACGAATGTCGAATTACGAATTACGGACACCCTTCGTAATTCGTAATTTCTAATTCATAATTCTATAAATGTATCACTTCATCGTAAGCAGCGGCCGCTGCTTCCATTACTGCTTCTGACATGGTTGGATGAGGATGTACTGATTTGATGATTTCATGCCCGGTGGTTTCTAGCTTCCTGGCGGAAACTACCTCGGCAATCATCTCGGTAACATTGGCCCCGATCATATGAGCCCCCAACCACTCACCGTATTTGGCATCGAAAATAACTTTAACAAAGCCGTCACTGCTTCCAGCTGCTTTAGCTTTTCCTGAGGCGCTAAACGGGAACTTACCCACTTTAATATCATATCCGGCCTCTTTGGCAGCAGCTTCAGTATACCCCACCGAGGCTATTTCTGGACTGCAGTAGGTACATCCTGGTAGATTATTGTAATCCAATGGCTCCGGATTAAGTCCAGCTATGGCTTCCACACAAATAATCCCCTCAGCTGAAGCCACATGAGCTAGCCATGGACCTTTGATTACATCACCTATAGCATATACTCCTGATTGATTGGTTCGATAAAAATCATCAACCACAATCCTACCCTTCTCCATGGTAATTCCTCTTGCCTCCAATCCGATATTCTCAATGTTTCCAGCCACACCTACAGCAGAGAGCACCACGTCAGTTTCAATTACTTCTTCTCCCTTGCTGGTTTTGATCTTAACCTTACACTTTCTACCCTTAGTCTCCACCTCGGTCACTTCTGATTTGGTCATCACTGTGATACCGGATTTCTTAAAACTACGCTCCAGCTGCTTGCTTACATCCTCATCCTCTACCGGCACAATGTTGTCCATATACTCAACTAAGATTACCTCTGTTCCAATGGCGTTGTAGAAGTAGGCAAACTCAGATCCGATGGCACCGCTACCCACAATTACCATGTGCTTTGGCTGTTTTTCTAGCACCATAGCTTCCCGGTATCCAATGATTTTCTTACCATCAATGGGCATGCCAGGAAGCTCCCTGGAACGACCTCCAGTTGCCACAATAATATGGTCAGCTAAATAAGCGGTTTTGGTTCCTTTTTCATCGGTTACTTCCACCGTTTTCGGTGCTGCCAGCACTCCATTGCCTTGTATGTGATCTATCTTATTCTTTTTGAACAGAAATTGAATTCCCTTACTCATGCTTTCGGCAACTCCGCGGCTCCTTTTTATCATGGCGGTAAAATCCGCTTTGGCTCCAGTGATGTTTACTCCATAGTCAGCAGCGTGCTCAATATATTCAAATACCTGTGCACTTTTCAATAAGGCTTTGGTGGGAATACACCCCCAATTCAAACAAATGCCACCAAGCTCGGCTCTTTCCACCACCGCTACCTTCATACCCAATTGAGAGGCCCTTATCGCCGCTACATATCCTCCAGGTCCACTGCCTATAACAATCAAATCATATTTAGATGCCATTTCTATGGGTTTAGTTTTCTACAATCGGATTGCTGCAAATTTAAACCAATTGTTTAGACAAAAAAATACAGCTACGGCATCCTTGGTTCGGTTTTTTTTTAGCCAAGGATACGGTAATTTTGGATACAACCTAATCAGCACTATGAAACTTCTTCAAGGAAAAACTGCTTTAATTACAGGTGCTTCAAAAGGCATCGGAAGAGCCATTGCCCGAGAGTTTGCCCAGCAAGGCGCTTATGTGGCCTTTACCTACCTGTCGAGTATAGAAAAAGGAGAAGGTCTGGTAGGTGAATTATTAGAGCTGGGTGCAAAAAAGGTAAAGGCCTATCGCTCTGATGCCTCTAAATTCGAAGAAGCTGAAAAACTAATACATCAGGTAGTAGAGGAGTTCGGAGGCTTGGACGTACTAGTGAACAATGCTGGGATAACCAGAGATAACCTTCTGATGCGTATGTCAGAGGAACACTGGGATCAGGTGATTGAAACCAATCTGAAATCTGTTTTCAATACTATCAAGGCATCTACTCGTACTTTTATGAAACGGCGTGATGGTTCTATCATCAACATTACTTCTGTTGTAGGTATCCAAGGAAATGCAGGGCAAGCCAACTATGCCGCCAGTAAAGCGGGGATAATCGGCTTTACCAAGTCAGTGGCACTGGAATTGGGCTCCAGGAATATTCGCTGTAATGCTATCGCACCTGGTTTTATTGAAACTGAAATGACTGAACAACTGGATGAAAAAACCGTTCAAAGCTGGCGCGATGCCATTCCCTTGAAACGTGGTGGCAAACCAGAAGACGTTGCCCATTGTGCAGTGTTTCTGGCATCCGATCAATCCAGCTATGTCACAGGACAAATACTTCAGGTGGATGGGGGTATGTTAACCTGATACAACCATCTGATGCATGGAAAACTCATTGTTAATTTTTGAAAATTCGCCTTGGTTTATTGTCTTGTGCCTGGTGATAGGAGCTCTTCTCACCTACCTGCTTTACAGAAAACAAGGCCCCTGGAGTCGTCAGGTACATTATGCGCTGATGGGCTTCCGTTTCCTACTGATCTCTTTGCTTTGTTTTCTTTTAGTGGGCCCAGTACTTAAACAATTTAGAAACACCATTGATAAACCGCATTTTATTCTGGCAGTAGACAACTCCACCTCTGTTTCAGAGGTTCTCTCCCCATCTTTTCTTGATCAGCAGTTCCAACAAGTAAAGAACCTGGCTCAAAGCTTAGTAGATAATGGATATTCTGTAGCGTTTAGAACCCTGGACCAAACCGATGATAATTTCCCAGACTCCATCAGTTTTAATCAGTTAAGTACACCATTAAATGACTTACTCAAAAGTGTTCAGTCAGATTATGAAGGCAAGAATTTATCAGGTTTAGTTCTGGTTAGTGACGGTATTCACAACCAGGGATTATCCCCAGCCTATTCTCAATACGGATTTCCCATATATACAGTGGGTCTTGGCGATACCATCCCACAGCAAGATATCAGACTAAAAGCCCTCCATTACAACAAGATCGCCTATCAGGGTAATAAGTTTGTATTGAGGGCAGAAATCCTGAATGATGGTTTCCAGAGTGGTAACATAGAGGTGAGTGTGATGGAATCAGGAAGAGTTCTAAGATCAAAAACCATGGCCTTGAGCAATCCACCACAACTACTTGAAACCGATTTTGAATTGGATGCGACTTCGAAAGGGCTGAGAGATTATGAAGTGAGAATAAGTGGTTTGAACCAGGAATTTACCCTTAGTAACAATTCAAGGCATGCTTATATTGAAATCATCGAAGGAACAAAAAACATCCTTTTGGCCTCCAAGAATCCACATCCTGACCTAAAGGCCCTAAAAAATGCCATAGAAAGAAACCAGAATTACAAGTTGTATCTCTATCTGCCAGGCATCACCAAAGTAGAACCCCAACCTTACGATCTTATTATTCTACACCAAATTAGTCAACAAGAGCTGAGGGTAATTCCAGCAGTAAGCAATCAACTTAAAGCCAAAACACCCCTACTGACCATTATTGGCAGCCGTAGCAATATCAACCGAGTTAACTCCGAAAACCCGCTGGTCTCTATCAAAACCATAAATTTCCAAAAGGATCTGGTGACCCCCAGCTATAATGCAGCCTTCTCTAAATTTCAAATTTCAGCCCAACTAAAGGCAGCTATGACTGGTTTTAATCCGGTGATTGTACCTTTTGCCAACTATGAAATAGCCAATGGCGTCGAAATCATGCTTTACCAAAAAGTGGGAAATTTGCTTACCCAAAATCCTCTTCTGGTGGTGACAGACGACGGAGAGAGAAAAACCGCAGTAATGATAGGTGAGGGAATGTGGCAATGGCGCATGCAGGATTATGCTACGAATCAAAGCTTTGAGCTTTTCGATGAGCTTATTTCTAAGCTGGTTCAATACTTATCTTCCAACCAAAAGAAGAGTCGTTTCAAGGTTTATCCAGTTACCCAGTCTTTCAATGCCAATGAGCCGGTGATTATGAAAACTGAAGTATATGACGAGATCTACGAGGAGACTTTCGGATATCCCATAGAGTTGAACCTAACAGGTCCTGAGGATTACCGGGAAAGTTTTAGTTATGTTACTAATGCCGGCAATAGCAACTACCGCATCAGTGAGCTCAGTCCAGGAATTTACAACTACACCGCAAAAACATCTATTGATGGAAAACCTGAATTTAGCCAGGGGCAATTCACTATCGCCGAGATGCCTTTGGAGTCTTTAAACCTAACCGCTGATCACCAACTGTTGCGAAGCATCTCCTCTCAGTCAGATGGCAGCTTTTTTCGCTCCGATCAATGGGAGTCTCTGACCAGTGAACTGTTGACCAAAAAGGCCCAGGGAATTGTTTTTAGTGAGGAGGTTTTCACACCATTGATTAGATGGCCCTGGGCTCTAGCCATTCTGTTGATCTTGGTCAGCTCGGAGTGGTTCCTTCGCAAATATCACGGAAACTACTAACCTTAGATAGTACATTGTAAATAGGAGATTGTAGGTTGAAAGGTTGTACATTTACAATTTTGTAACAATATGCTGATTGCAGCAGCGTTAGCGCTTTGTTGACGTATTTTTAAGTGTGTTTTGCCAAAACGAAAACCCGTAATCCGTAAGAAAAATAAAGCCTCCAAATGGTACTACCCCATTTTTAAAATCGTTGGAGCGCTTAGTGCAATGCTTATTTGCTTGGTAGCCGGATTTTATTTCGCAGTGCTGTGGGGGTTTTTCGGATCTGTTCCTGATACCACAGATATTCTTAACTATCAGAATAATACTGCCTCTGAAGTTTACTCCTCCGATGGCGTGCTATTGGGTAAATATTACCTGCAGGAGAGAACCAATGTTTCTTTTGATAAGCTACCCAACCATCTAATCGATGCATTGGTCGCTACTGAAGATGTAAGATTCTATCAACATCAGGGGATTGACTACAGGAGCCTGGGACGGGTAGCCATAAAATCACTTATTCTGAGCGACCGCAGTTCTGGTGGTGGCAGCACCATAACCCAGCAATTGGCCAAGAATCTTTTCCCTCGAGATCACCGGGGATTTCTTTCATTACCGGTCAATAAGGTTAAGGAGATGATCGTGGCCAAGCGAATAGAACAGGTCTACACCAAAGAAGAAATCCTGACACTTTATTTAAATACAGTTAGTTTTGGTAACAACTCCTACGGTATTGAAACTGCCTCAGTGCGATTTTTCAACAAAAAGCCTATCGAACTTAATATTGAGGAATCCACAGTTTTGATAGGTATGCTTAAAGCCACCACGCTGTACAACCCGCGACGAAATCCGGATAAGTCTACTGAACGAAGGAATGTGGTACTGGCGCAAATGGGGAAGTATGAATTTCTGACCAAACAGGAAGTTGATTCTTTGACCGTATTGCCGCTGGAGCTCGACTTCACCCTCACCACCCATAATGAGGGTATCGCTACTTATTTTCGGGAGCACCTGCGACACCAGCTAGAGGATTGGTGTGCATCCCACCAAAAAGCGGATGGCAAGAATTACAATCTTTATACCGATGGCCTAAAGATCTACACCACGGTAAACTCCCAAATGCAAAGCTATGCAGAAAAGGCAGTAGCTGAACACATGGCAGCGCTACAGACGGTCTTTAATGATCACTGGAAAAACAGCAGGCCATGGGTAAATAATAACAGCTCTTTAGTAAACGCCATACATAAAACGGAAAGATATAAGAACCTGAAACAGCAGGGACTGTCAGAGCAAGAAATACAAATTAGATTTAAAGAACCTCGACTGATGAAGATATTCACCTGGGAGGGTGAAAAGGAAGTGGAAATGTCACCTCTTGACTCTATCAAACACTATCTATATTTCCTTAATGCAGGATTCATGGCCATGAACCCCACCGATGGGGCCATATTGGCTTGGGTGGGAGGTATCAATCATAAGTACTTCAAATACGACCACGTGAACATTGGTACCAAAAGACAGGTAGGGTCGATATTCAAACCTGTGGTATATGCTGCGGCGCTGGAGCATGGGGTAAAGCCATGCGACTTCGTCTCATCCCGACGTGTCACCTATACCAATTTTGATGACTGGACTCCAGGCAATGCTGATGAGAACTATGACGGTTACTATTCTGTTCAAGGTGCATTAACCCACTCCGTTAATACCGTTTCGGTAAAAGTGCTGAAGAGAACTAAGATCGCTAATGCTGTAAGTATGGCTCATAAAATGGGTATTGAAAGTGAAATACCTGAGGTGCCCTCAATTGCCCTGGGTACTCCAAACTTATCCTTGTATGAAATGATTGGGGCTTACAGTTGTTTCGCAAATGAGGGAAAGGTAGCAAGCCCTCGATTCCTCGAAAGGATTGAAACCCATGACGGATCTTTATTAGCCGAGTTTGAAGCAGATGGTAGTAATAAAAGAGCCATGTCAAAAAGAACCGCTGAGCTAATGCTGCAAATGTTAAAGCAGGTGGTAGATCGGGGTACTGCTAACCGCCTGCGCTCCAGATACCATCTCAAAAATGACATTGCAGGTAAAACAGGCACTACCCAATCGCACGCGGATGGTTGGTTTATCGGAGTAACGCCGGAACTGGTAGCAGGTGCCTGGGTGGGCAGTGATGATCCCAATATCCATTTCAGAACCATTACTCATGGACAAGGGGCTGCTATGGCACTTCCGATCTGGGGGATATTTATGCAAAACTTGAATAAGAACAAACAATTTCAAGGGATTACCAGGGCCAAGTTCAGTCCGGTTACCTATCCCTTAGATGAGTTATTAGATTGCGAGGATTACAAGGAAAGACGGACCGTATCTGATATTTTTCAACGTATATTGGGCGGAAAGAAAAAGGATGTGAATCGGAAGCGTAAGACCAAAAAGAGAAGGTACCGCTAGATCATTCACTGGGCTTGACCTGTTTAAAAACAACGCTATTCTCGGGGTTGTGATCGCCAAATTCCATGTAAACAGGGGTTGGCTCTATATCTTCAAACTCTATTAAGAGATCTCCCCAGGTAGGATGTACCGTTTGTTCTGACTTCCTTAAATAAGTGATAAAGGCCTTACTTAGATAGGAGCCCGCGTCATATGCAGGTCCCTGCATATATTTTGAGGTTCCTGAGAGTATGCCAATCCTGGTCTTACCTTGAATCGTAATATTCCCACTGTCAGCCTGTAACTGCTCAGCTTCTTCAAAAAATGTTGTGAGCATCTCACCATTATCCTTCACCGCATCCATTAGCATGAATATATGCTGGGCAGGGATATTATTCACGATTGATTTAATGACACTGTAAGCAATGTAAGTGGAATGCTCATGCTTAAGATTTACTGAGTTCTTACAGACAAGATAACCTTCACCTGTTGCCTCGTCAATACTGCCATGACCAGCAAAGTAAATCAAAAGCTGATCTTGAGACTCAAACTCCTTGACTACATACTCTTCTAGTTTAGCCAATAAATCAAAAGTTGTGACATTCCTAACAATCTCCAGGTTATACCCCTTTTCTTCCAATACCCGGGCTATCTTCTCGGCATCTCTGACTGGTCCAGTCAGATTCTCCCAAGAATCGTACTCGTCAATAGCAAAGACCAGCGCATGGCCTTTTCTGGAAGTGGAGAGGGTATTAACTTCAATCTTTCTTTGGTGTTTTAAAGCACCCTGCTCATTTTGAACAATCAACATAATATCGTTTGATCCTGGCATCAACCGTACCTCCTTCTCCAACCATGCATCAAATAAATAGCCTGGATCGGTTTGGGAAAAATTCTGGAATATCTCAACCACTTGGTTGTTTACCATGAGTGTCACCTTCACCACCGCAGTCTTAGAACTAATTCCAAGTTTGAGATTAACATGGTCTCTACTTATTGACTCAATTGACTCCGCGGGATAGATCCATCTCACCACGGGCTTTGCCGATTTATTGGTGACCACTTCATCAAGAATCGATACTTCCAGGGCGTTACTTTTACCGGAATAAACCTGGCCCATGACCCGTGGTGCACCAAGCCAGCTTAATGCCAAAACCAGCAGCAGACCCTTCACAAGAATTTTATTTCTTAATGACACGCTTATATATAGGTTGTTGACCGTTTAACTCTAATCTTATCAGATAGGTGCCGGAGGCAATCCGATTCCCGGATGAATTAGTACCATCCCAGACCACTTTATAGAATCCGGGCTTATAACTATCTTCCCATACCTGTTTTACATTCCTTCCCATGAGGTCATATACTGATAAGCGGACGAAATCAGTTTCTACCCGTTCTGGCAGTGAAAATAATACCGTTACATCCCTATTAAACGGATTGGGATAAGCAGCTGTTAACACCGCCTTAGCAGGCATTAATTCCTTTTCGATAAACGCTCTATCACCATAATATACGGCAAAATCATGAGTACCCTGGTTGGTAAAGTTATATTGTTGTTCTTGTTGCATATTAATGATGACCTCCTGATCCTTATGATAAAGCCACAGCTCCTTCTGATAATCACCCACGGTCACATCCGACCATTGTAATTTGATATCCTGATTACTCAAATTGGTTTCAACCTTGAATTCCCAAATATGCTGCTCCTTGGTGGGTACGATATCCTTAGAAAACTCAGGGGCAAAGTATTCTGGTTTCGGGAAGTTGAAGTCCAAATAATCAATAAATCTAGGTAATCGTACCAAATCATACTGATCCTTGCTTTGGTCTGCATCTTGCCTCATTCCGAGTCCACCTTGACCATTTGAGAAATTAGCGGTTGAAAGATTGAGTTCCACCTCCCAGTTTTCCTCGTCGTCAACGGAATATCCAGAGCCCATTCTTCCACTTTGTATGGAGAGGTCTTTGGTAACCGGAACTGGCACAATAATATCCTCCTCAGCGAACGCCATTGCTCCCTGGAATGGCGCCAAGATACTAGTGCGGATATAATCCCCTAATTCATTGTCGAATATATAAACCTCAGTATCTATTACCTTGGAGTCAGGGCTGGCTCGACGTACCTCCAGCCAGTTTATCCAAAATCCGTAGGGATTCCCAATTAAGTTCCATCCTTTATCAAGGCTTAGGTTAAATGGTTCCCCATTCAACAATTCAGTGGTACCGGGACCAGTATCCATTTCAACAGGGTCTGCTGAAATCAACCAGTAACCTTTCCCCCTTTGCAGTGCGTTTAACCCGCTGAGATACTCAATGTAATTGCCATTATCGTAGGAGAAAAGTCGCCATTTAGTTTGATCGTAAGTTCCTAACTCATCAAAAACTGTTGGAACGTTAGCATTGTCTAAATTCAATGGAATACTTAACAGATTATAATCCTTTTGCAGTTTCCCAAATACCAGGTCTTCAAAATCAAGACCATCTCCATTGTACTGGTTGTAGGTAAACCAGGGTAAGTTAATGGAACCACCATCGGTATTGATCACCACAAACTCACAATGAATTCCCAATTCATCAAAAGCATCTCCTGGTATCTCTCCTAAATAAGATCTATCAGGGGATTGTAGTTCAACGATGGTCCATTCATCTCGCGCCGCCGCTAGGCCACGATATCTGAAAACCACCCTATCAATATCCACATCTTCGTCTACGGTGATTGGGTAATTTTCCTTCAGGTTTTCAATTGGATGTAGTTTTGGAAACTCACCACGTGAAATACCTATAGGGTTAGTCTCTGAGAAAATAGTGATGGCAAAAGTTTTTTCGAAAGAATCATCTCCGTCATCCGATTTCACCCTTATGTAATACTCATCCTTTTGTTGTTCATTAAAGGTAATCTGAGAAATTAGCTGATCTTCAAAAATACTGAAGGCTCCGTTGTCTTCATCCCCGATTCCAGCTACTAAGCTGTAGGTGAAGGTCTCAGCAGTATCAACGTCAACTGTATTAAAGGTGCCGATCACCGATTGAGCGGGAGTAATCTCGTCAACGAATGAATTGCTAAGTATTAAATCAGTTGGGGGATCATTGACATTTCTGACGGTGACGACCACCGATGCTACGTTACTTGCACCTGCATCATCGTCTGAAACAGTATAAGTAAAAGAGTCAATACCAGTAAAATTTATCTCCGGGGTATACAGCACTTCGGAATTAGTAATCTCAATGATTCCATTGGAAGGGTCACTAACAATGGTCACGCCGCTGGCTTCAATAGTTCCGTCTGGATCCGTATCGTTCTCAAGAATACCCAGAGCACTAACCTCGTCCTCAAAAACTACTATTAAATCGTTCATGGCCACCGGTAAATTATTGACATCAGTGATTTCGATCAGAACCGTTGCAAAATTAGATACCTGGCCTCCGGTATTCTGTACGTTGTAAGTGAATGAATCTGAGCCATTAAACAAAAGATTTGGAGTATAGGTCACAGTGCCATCAGCATTCACCACAGCTACACCATTGATTGGATTGGTTACAATAGTTACTGATGAAGGATCGATTGGTGTATCAGGGTCCTCATCATTTGCCAGAACATTGATTTGTACCGCGGTATCTTCAGCAGTTGTCACGTTATCGTTCCTGGCAACTAATGCATCATTGATATCATTTACCGAAATAGTAACAGTTGCAACATTTGAAAGCGCTCCATCATCATCATTTACGGTGTAGGTGAAAGAATCCAGTCCATTGTAATTCTCATCTGGGTTGTAGTCGACTGTGCCATTAGCCCTGACTAATAAACTCCCATTTGCCGGATTAGAGACTATAGTAATTGAACCTGGTACAATTGAACCATCTACGTCAGTATCATTCTGGATCAAATCGATATTAACCGTTATATCTTCATCTGTATTCATTGCATCGTCATTAGCAACCGGGGCATCGTTGATGTCATTGACGGTAATATCTACGGTGGCCACATTACTTACGGCATTATCATCATCTTCTACGCTGTAGGTGAAGCTGTCAGTGCCATTGAAATCTGGGTTTGGTGTATAATTCATGGTACCATTGCCATTGTTTACCAGTAACCCGTTTGAGGTATTAGTGAGTAAGGTTAGCGTTGAGATGACCAAATCTCCATCTACATCCGAATCATTCCCCACTAGATCAATCAATACTTCTATATCCTCATCAGTAACCGCCACATCATTGGCAGCCACTGGTGGATCGTTAATATCATTTACTACCACTAACACACGGGCTTCATTTGAAATCGCCCCTCCGTCATCTTCTACCGTATAGGTGAAAGAATCCTCTCCATTGAAGTCCTGGTTGGGTGTATAACGAACGTCCCCTCCCGTTAGCATGGTAACCGTGCCATTTCCAGGAGCAGTGGTAATAATACTTGCATTATTTATAGTCCCGTCAGGATCCGTATCATTGGCTGTGAGATTAATTACCAGCGGAACATCCTCGTTGGTAGTATTGGTGATATCATCTACTGCTACCGGTGGATCGTTGAAACCGGCAATCTGAATACTTACTAGAGCCACATTAGAAACAGCTCCTAGGTCGTCCTCTACGGTGTAGGTGAAACTATCATTACCATTATAGTTTTCATTAGGAGTGTAAGTAATCGTCCCATCATTATTGTTTCCAGCTAACCCATTAGCCGGCAAATCAACCAGTAATACCGAACCAGGAACCACAGATCCATCTGAATCAGTATCATTTGCCGCTACATCGATGGTAATGGGAATATCCTCAGTTGTAGGATTCACCGGGTCATTGACCGCGGTAGGCGGATCGTTAACACTACTCACACTTATGGAAACTGTGGCGTCGTTAGATACGGCGTTTTGATTATCACGGACGTTGTAAATAAAGGTATCCGTTCCATTGAAACCATCAGCAGGAGTATAGGCGACAGTACCATCGGTATTCACCTGAACATTACCGTTATTGGGACCACTTACAATATTCACTGTGGTGGGATCAACCGAACCACCATTTTGCGAATCAGCAAGATCATTATCATTTGCCACCACATCAATAATAACTGCGGTTTCCTCCGGTGTGGTTTCCGAATCATTATTGGCAACCGGTGGATCATTAACTGGATTGACATTAACCCTTACCCTGGCCTGATTGGAAGAAGCACCCAAGTTGTCTTGTACAGAGTAACTAAACTCATCCAAGCCGTTTTCATCCGGGTTTGGAGTGTAGGTAATTGTTCCATCATTATTCGCCTGTGCGGTTCCTTTTGTCGGGCTAGTTGAAACAGTAATACTGGTAGGATCGATACTACCATCTGAATCCGTGTCGTTGGCAATTACATCAATGGTAAGTGCCACATCTTCCAAGGTAGTATTGCTTAGATCATCGTTGGCCACAGGGTTGCTATTAGGCCCTACGGTGATTACTACCGTTCCTGGTAACGAAGTGGCTCCAAGATTATCATCAATGGTATAGGTAAAGCTATCCCCTCCTTCAAAACCTGCATTTGGGGTATAGGTGAAAGTACCATCCCCATTATTCACAGCTGAACCGTTAGCAGGGTCAGAAGTTTTGACCACCGAGGTAGCCACCACCGATCCATCCTCATCTGTATCATTGGCTGCTGCATTTATATCTACCGGAGCTGTGCCGGAGGTAGCATTATTTAAGTCATCTACAGCCACCGGAAGATCATTAACATTAGTAACGTTAATGGTGAATATCCCGATAAATGTTGAACCCGCAGCATCCTCGGTCTGAACCCTGATAGAATAGGAATTGTCAACTTCAAAATTAAACACTTCAGAGGTGCGTAGCTGGTTATTGTTGATATTGAAGGAACCGTTATCTGCACTTCCGGTTCCAGGTACCAAGGTATAAGTATGAGAATCACCAGGATTATCCGGATCGGTGGTACTAAAAGTGCCAACTACGGTATTTACTGCTTGATTCTCAGCAACAGTGTTGCTGCTTAAAGTAATGTTGGTTGGAGGTGAATTGGCAGCTACAATGGGACCGATAGGTGAACTGCTTACTGCAGAACCTGGAGATGCACCGGATTGTGCAACAG
>JANQPK010000297.1 GCA_028289505.1 Cyclobacteriaceae bacterium | reverse complement strand
AATTAACAGCTTCTGGTTTGACTTCAAAATGCAGCCCTGCTTCTTTTAGATCTTTAATTAGCTGTCGATTTGCTGGATCTTCAAAGAATAACAGAATACTGCTGGCAATACGGTCTCCTATTTCAGGTACGTCTATCAACTCTTCATAACTTGCATTCATTAGGTTGTCAATGTCTTTAAAGTGCTCCACCAATTTTTCGGCAACCGTCTTTCCCACATACCTTATCCCCATCGCAAATAGAACCCGTTCGAAGCCCGCCCTCTTGGAGTTCTTGATACCTTCAAGCAGGTTGGTGGTAGAAAGATCCTTAAACCCTTCTAATTGAATAACATCTTGGTATTGAAGTCGATAAAGATCCGCAGGACTACTAACTAACCCACTTTGGTAAAGTTGACCAATGGTCTTTTCACCTAGGCTATCAATGTCCATGGTATCCCGGTGAATAAAGTGCTGTATTCTACCTTTGATTTGGGGAGGGCAGCCCTTGGTGTTGGGGCAATAATGAACGGCCTCTCCAGGCTTTCGAATCAAGGTTGTTCCACACTCCGGACAACAGGATATGAATTTTACAGGTGCACTATTGACCCTGCGTTTGTTAAAATCAATACCGGTTACTTTCGGGATTATCTCGCCACCTTTCTCGATAAAAACCGTATCTCCTTCTCTCAAGTCCAGTCGTTCGATTTCGTTGGCATTGTGAAGAGAGGCTCTTTTCACGGTAGTTCCAGCTAACAGAACTGGTTTCAAGTTAGCCACAGGGGTAACAGCTCCTGTCCGTCCAACATTGAAGGATACACTTTGCAGAATGGTTGGTTTGTTTTCAGATTTGTATTTATAGGCAATGGCCCACCGAGGGCTCTTGGCGGTAAAGCCCAGTTTTTGTTGATCTGCCAGATTATCCACTTTTATTACAATACCATCGGTCTCCAGCGGCAAATCAAACCTCCTGGTTTCCCATGATTCAATATAGTCTACAACATCCTGAATATCGGAGCATTTTGCATAAGTCTGGGAGACATTGAATTCCCAGTATTCTAAAGCTTTTATGGAATCACTGTGGGTAAGATAGGGCAGGTTATCACCCATTAAGGAGTAAACATAGCAGTCCAGATTACGTTGGGCTACAACCGTGGAATCTTGCATTTTCAGAGTACCTGAAGCAGTATTACGGGGATTGGCTAATAGGGCTTCACCAGATGCTTCCCTTTGCACATTCAGTTGATGAAATACCTCATTGGGCATAAATACTTCACCACGTACCTCCAACTGCTCTGGTAGGTTGTCTCCTTTGATCCTGAGGGGCAGCGTTTTTATGGTACGCGCATTGATAGTAATGTCGTCGCCCCGAGTGCCATCACCACGAGTGACAGCCTGTGAAAGCACCCCATTTTGATAGGTAATACTCAATGCAACTCCATCAAATTTGAGCTCACAGAAGTACTGGTATTCCCGGTGTCCCAAAAGTTTGGCAACCCGGTTATCGAAATCTTGAAGCTCTTCCTTGGAGTAGGTATTCCCCAGGGAAAGCATGGGATATTTGTGGGCAACAGTATTGAAGCTTTTGGTAACAGTACCACCTACACGTTGGGTGGGGGAATAGTCAAATTTGAATTCAGGATATTTTTCTTCCAGCTTGATCAGCTCTTCCA
The DNA here is from genome assembly GCA_028289505.1 of Cyclobacteriaceae bacterium. Lineage (GTDB taxonomy): Bacteria > Bacteroidota > Bacteroidia > Cytophagales > Cyclobacteriaceae > SZUA-3. Next base: position 13,736 of record JANQPK010000297.1, on the reverse strand, counting down.
GCAACATATCAAATTGATAGTCAGATATTTCGGAAACATCATTTTGATAGTATTGTCGATTGTAATAATTGATTTTCTCAATTAGGCTTTCAATCCTATTCCTGGGTTCCTGTGCTGTCATCTTCTGATTCAATCTTTTCCGGTAAGTAACCGTTGTTCTCAGTGTTTACATCAGCCATCTGTCTTCCGGGATCTATTTCAATGGAGGCTATTTGATCTAAGGGTATGTCAATGGTGAGCTGGTAAGTAGGATTGGTCCAGGGCCAGGGTTCTGATAACTGCATATCGGCTAACGGCTTGTGTCCACGCATGATTCGTAGTGGGATGTTATAGGTTTCAACCTGTCCTGACTTATAGGTTACCAGGAGATCCAATGGCATGATCATTCCACCAGCTCGCTTCAGTGTTATATCAGTTTTCTCACCATTTGCTTTAACCTCTTTAAGTTGGTAATCAATAGATTTGGTGGAATTGATCCAGTATTCGAAATACCAGGAGAGCATGATTCCCGATTCCTTTTCCATAATTCGTTTAAAATCATTGGGTTCCGGATGCTTGAATTTCCACTCGTTGAAATACCTCTTCATGCCCCGTTGGAAGGCTTCATCACCTATAATGTATTTTAGCTGACGTAGGAATATCGAACCTTTGCTATAGGCTGAGGTGCCATATACCCCATTGAGGTCATAATGATCGGCATGGGTGGTCAAAGGTTCCTGCAAGCCGCTATTCACCAATGCAAAATACCCCCGGTAGTTGCCGACTTGAGCATGTGGATAGGCTTGATCATTGAATAAAAAATTGATTATTTCGGCAGTGTAGTAACTGGTAAATCCCTCATCCATCCAGGAATAAAGACTCTCATTGGTAGCCAATACCGACTGATACCAGGAGTGTATCAATTCATGAACGGTTACAGAGACCAGGCTCCGCAGTGACCGCTGCCCAGTAATCAGGGTAGACATGGGATACTCCATGCCGCCATCACCACCCTGAACCACACTGTACTGTTCATAGGGATATTTTCCGCAATTTTCGCTCAGGTATTGCATAGCTTTCATCGTGTAATCAGGAAGTTGCTCCCAATGTATGGTGGTACTATCCGGAATGTAGAAGAAATGTAAGGTAGGGCCATCTGGTACCTCCTTTACCAGATGCCGGTAGTCCGGGTCAGCCGCCCACATGAAGTCGTGTACTTTCGGGGCTTTGAAATGCCAGGTCAGCTTTCCCTTTTTCTTGGAAGGCTTTTTTGGATAGTAGCCATGCCCTATCTGTTCGGGGTTTTGCAGATATCCGGTTGCGGCCACCGTGTATTCTCTGTCTATGCTTAGTTTTACCTCAAAATCACCCCAAACTCCGTGAAACTCCCGGGCAATATAGGGATTGGGATGCCATCCCCGATGGTCGTATTCCGATAGCTTAGGATACCATTGGGCCATTGAATAGGAGACGCCTTCTGCACTGTCCCTGCCCGAGCGACGAACTTGAATAGGTACTTGACCTTGAAAATCCATATCAAATTGGGTAGTGGAACCGGGGAGAATAGGCTGGTGTAAGGTGACCTCCAGGATGGTGCCTACCGTTTGGTATGATAGATCAACCCCATCCTGTTTTAGAGAGTTTACCTTTATATATCCTATTTCCTCAGGAGTAAGCTTTGAAATGCGGTCTCCCACACGACTATCCGGGTCAGCAATGGTTCGGGATCGCACATCCATCATGCTCCCAGGCTGGAAGGCATTAAAATACAGGTGATAGAAAACCCGGTTCAAGGTATCCGGTGAGTTGTTGCTATATACGAGAACCTGCTTCCCGGAAAACTGATGGTTTTCAACATCCATGTCTACTTCCATATAGTAGTCGGCATGTTGCTGCCAATAGCCACGCTGGGCAATTAACGGTGTTGCCAGCAACAAGAAGGATACTATTGACAGTAAGTATTTCATATCAGTGTAATTTGGGGGCGCCATATTATCAAATTTAGTAAGATTAGACAATCAAATGAGCTTAAACCATATACATTATAGGGAATGATTTTGCCAACATTCATTTCTAGAAGCAATAATTTGCTGGACTTTTCTTTAATTTTGAGCGAATTTTTAAATCGAGATCGTGGAAAAATATTTCGTAATAGATTTTGACAGCACTTTTACCAATGTTGAAGCCCTCGACCTGTTGGGAGAAATATCTTTATCCAATGCCAGCGACCGGGACGATCGTTTGCACCGGATCAAAGAAATTACCGATCAAGGCATGGATGGTGGTATGTCCTTTCGCGAGTCACTGGAACAGCGTCTACATCTTTTGGAGGCCAAAAAAGAGCATCTGGATCAGCTGGTGCCAAAACTTAAAGAAAGGGTTTCGAAGTCTTTCCACAGGAATGAGGAATTCTTCAGAAACCACGCCGACCACATATACATCCTGTCGAATGGATTTAAGGAGTTCATTGTGCCCATAGTGACCGAATATGGGGTTAAACCAGATCATGTCTATGCCAATACCTTCGAATTTGACCATTCCAATAATATTGTGGGGTTTGACCAGGACAATTTGCTCTCGCGAAATAACGGTAAAGCCAAGCAGATCGAACGGCTGGAATTAAAAGGAGAAGTGTCAGTAATTGGGGATGGTTACACCGATTATGAGATTAAAGAAGCAGGCTTGGCCAGTAAGTTTTATGCATTTACGGAAAATGTTGCCAGAGACAAGGTGTTGAAAAAAGCCGATCATGTAGCACCCAGCTTGGATGAAGTGTTGTATGTCAACAAGATGAATACTGCGATCTCCTATCCGAAAAATCGGATCAAGGTGTTGTTGCTAGAGAACATACATCCACTTGCAGAAAAGATTTTGAAAGAGGAGGGATACCAGGTGGAGACTCATGGCGGTGGCATGGACGAGCAGGAGTTAATGGATCGAATAAAGAAGGTTTCAATCCTGGGAATTCGTTCAAAAACTCAGCTAACCGACAAAGTACTGGCTAAGGCGCAGCGACTGCTGGCTGTGGGCGCCTTTTGTATCGGTACCAACCAAATCGATTTGGAATGTTGCCTGAAAAAAGGGGTAGCCGTGTTTAATGCACCTTTCAGCAATACCAGGTCAGTGGTTGAACTGGCTATCGCAGAGATCATAATGTTGTTAAGAAAGATCCCTGAGCGCTCCAAGGAAATGCACCTGGGGCAATGGAATAAATCTGCTCAGAATAGCTACGAGATACGAGGTAAGAAATTAGGTATCATAGGTTATGGCAATATTGGTTCTCAGCTTTCTGTATTAGCAGAGAACCTGGGTATGGAAGTATACTATTTTGATCTAGTAGAAAAACTAGCCATGGGCAATGTTCGACAATGCCAAAGCATGGATAAGCTACTGGAGATAGCTGACGTGGTTACCCTGCATGTTGATGGTAGAGAAAGTAACCGGAATTTTTTCGGTGAAGAACACTTCAAGAAAATGAAACCCGGCGCGGCTTTTATTAATTTGAGTAGAGGTTCTGTAGTTAACATACATGCTCTTAAAGAAGCAATCGAATCTGGACACTTGGTAGGGGCTGCGGTGGATGTGTATCCCCAGGAGCCTAAAAACAATCAAGAAGAATTCGTTTCGGAGTTGAGAGGGATGCCCAATACCATCCTCACCCCTCATATTGGAGGCAGTACACAGGAAGCACAGCAAAACATCGGTAATTTTGTACCTAATCAGATTATTCAGTATGTCAATACCGGAAGCACTTCCAACAGTGTTAATTTCCCTCAGGTGCTACTGCCTACCTTAAAAAACGCTCATCGTTTGATGCATATCCACCATAACGTTCCTGGAATTTTGGCCAAAATGAACCAGGTTTTTGCCAAACATCAGATTAATATCATGGGACAATATCTCAAGACCAATGAAACCATTGGTTATGTGATAACTGATATTGATAAGGAATATGATGCAGAAATGATCGAGGAGCTCAAACAAATTGAGGACACCATTAGATTTAGGGTACTGTATTGAGAATTAGGAATTGGAAATGGTGAATTAAATATTTCGTAATTTCTAACTTCAAATTTCTAATTGAACCGTAAATGAAATCAAATTCTTACAGCTTTTTTGAGGATGTAAACAGTTATGTTGATAAAGCAGCGCGATATACTGAGCATCCCCCTGGTCTAATAGAGCAGATTAAACAATGTAATTCAGTACTAAAGGTCACATTTCCACTTCGTCTGAAGCGCGGTAAGTTTCAGGTAATAGAGGCATTCAGGGTTCAGCACAGCCATCATAAATCACCCGTTAAGGGTGGTATCCGTTACAGTACCATGGTAAGTGAGGATGAGGTCAAAGCTTTAGCGGCTCTGATGTCCTACAAGTGTGCCCTGGTAAATGTACCCTTTGGGGGAGCTAAAGGAGGGGTTAGAATTGACCCAACCGCATATTCGGTTGAACAGTTAGAGCGGATTACCAGACGTTTCACTTCTGAACTAATCAAGCGCAATTCTATTGGGCCTGCGGTGGACGTTCCGGCACCTGATTACGGCACTGGAGCCCGTGAGATGGCCTGGATTGCCGATACCTACATGGCTTTTAACTCTCAGCAGGTAAATGCCTTGGGATGTGTAACGGGAAAACCATTGTCACAACACGGTATCAGGGGCAGGACTGAAGCTACTGGAAGAGGGGTGTTTTTTGGCATTCGTGAAGCAGTTGACGGCTATGATGATATGCAAAAACTCGGATTATATCCAGGATTAGACGGGAAGAAAGTTATTATCCAGGGACTGGGTAATGTGGGCTATTTCGCAGGTATTAACCTACAGCAAAACGGTGCTGTCATTGTTGGGGTTGCAGAGTACGACGGCGGTGTATACAATCCTGACGGAATTAATATTGAAGCTTTACAACAACATCGGAAAGAATCCGGCAGTATTTTAAACTTTGAATCTGCTCAAAATGTTGAAAATGGGGCTGATCTACTGGAATATGAGTGCGATATCCTGATCCCAGCCGCTCTGGAGAACCAAATCACCAGTGATAATGCGGCAAAGATCAAGGCTAAAATAATTGCTGAAGCCGCGAATGGCCCTATCACTGCAGCGGCAGAAAAGATTTTGGTTAAAAAAGGGGCTTTTATTATTCCTGACCTATACTTAAATGCAGGTGGGGTCACAGTCTCTTATTTTGAATGGTTAAAAAATATCAGCCGGGTTTCATTTGGCAAGATCAACAAACGCTATAATGAGTTGAATAACGAGATGATGGTAAGTGCCATTGAAGATGCCAGTGATACTAACCTCCCATTTAAACAGCGAAACCAGCTGATAAAGGGAGCTGGAGAACGGGAGTTAGTAGATTCTGGATTGGAGGGGGTAATGGTAAATGCTTTTGGTGAAGTCAATGAAATTAGAAAGGAAAAAGATTTACCAGATTTAAGAACCGCGGCATTCGTTAGCTCATTGGAAAAAATCGCCATCAGTTACCTAGAATTAGGTGTTTTCCCTTAAAAACATAAATCCCGCTGAGTGGCGGGATTTATATAACCAACTTGAGTTTGGAGGTTTACTTAAACCTCTTAAAGACAAGATTTGAGCTATTTGCTGATCGCAACCTTCCACTGTTAGCCACGCTCAGAGCGTGGTCACGCCAGAGGCGTGATGAGGCCCGGTTTTGAAAACAAAATCACTCGGTATATGTTAACTGTTAGGTTTAAAAAACGTGTCCTAACTCAAGTGGATAATGTCTTTCAACTATTCAAAGGTACTACATAATTCTATAATAAAAATTACAAATTATCTAAAATCCTACATGGCTATGGCGGAATTTGGACTTTATTTGTAATCAGCTTTATCTAAGTTAACAAACCGCATGAGTGCCAAAAAAATCTTCTTCACTACAGGCCCTTCAGCATTGTTTTACACAGTTGAGGAGCATCTTAGGACTGCCCTGCGCAAACAAATACCCTCTATTTCCCATCGTAGCAAAGCTTTCTCGCAAATCTATCAGCATACCGAAGAACAATTAAAACAGCTGGCGGGATTACCGCAAGATTACAGGCTGTTTTTTACCAGCTCTGCAACTGAAGTATGGGAACGCATGCTGCAGTCAGCGGTGGTTTCGGACACGCTTCACCTGGTAAATGGAGCTTTCTCAAAACGGTTTTTCCAGGTAGCTCAAAAATTACAATACCAGGCGATTAGTGTAGAGGTTCCTCCTGGTAATGTAGTATCGATGGAGGGTTTGCCGACAGAAGTGATGCCTGAGCTAATTGGGGTGACGCATAATGAAACCAGTACCGGTGCTCAGCAGCCGGTGAAGGATTTGGAGATATTAAGGACCAAGTACCCAGAATCCTTGATAACTGTCGATGCTGTATCCTCGTTTCCAGTCATAGACCTGCCTTTTTATCAGATTGATGCCTTGTATTTCTCGGTTCAGAAGTGTTTTGGGCTACCAGCAGGCCTAGGAGGGTGGTTAGTAAACGACAGGTTCATTGAAAAATCCAAACAACTGGCGCCAACTGGAAATACCAGTTACCACGGAGTTGATTCCTTTTTAGAAAAGCATGGTAAATATCAGACCCCCTCAACACCCAATGTACTGGCTATTTATCTGTTAAGCAGGGTACTAGAGGATATGCTGGAAAAAGGATTGGAGCGGATTAGAATGGAGTCAAAATACAAATCTGCAATTCTTTATCATTTGCTGGAGTCCAAGCAAACCATTGCCCCTTTTGTAAAGGATACTAAATGGCGTTCTGAAACCGTAATCGTTTCGGAAACCATGGATCAGACCAATAATATTATTGAAAAACTAAACCAGAAGGGCCTGGTGGTTGGATCTGGTTATGGTGGTTTTAAGGATCAACATATCAGAATCGCCAATTTTCCTACTCATTCCAAAGAGCAGGTGGAGATGTTGGTGGATCTGCTAGATGCTATGGTTGATTAGTATCAGTTCTTGGTTACCTTAATTCCCTCATTCCTTGGTTCCCTAGTTCCATAGTTCCTTGGTTCCATCGTTCCCTAGTTCCCTATTGCCCTCGTGCCCTGGTCCTTCGTCCTTCGTCCCTCGTCCCTCGTCCCTCGTCCCTCGTCCCTCAAAAATACCCGAATCCGGCAAGTTGCACCCAATTATTACACATCTGCTGAGCACTTGCTTTTCAAATTTTTATACATAAGCCAACTAGTTAAGTTGTAAGCTGGAACAATGGGTTTAAACCTTTAGCAAGTCTTGTTGTCTAAGGAAGCAAAAGCAACAGAACGATACTTGGAAGACCAGGAGTTAATTGAAAAGCTTGCGGGAGATGATACGCGCAATTTTGCTTTCAACCAGCTGGTGCGCAAATATCAGGAGCGTATTTATTGGCATGTTCGAAAAATGGTAATTGACCACGATGATGCTGATGATGTGGTGCAGGAGGTTTTTATTAAAGTATGGAAGAATCTCCACCGATTCAGACAGGATTCACAATTGTATACCTGGATTTATCGAATTGCCACTAATGAGTGCCTCAATTTCCTAAAAAAGAAAAGAAGGGTTTCACTGCTGTCCTTGTCAGATTATCAGGATGTGCTGATAAGTAAATTAGATCTGGCGGTACAGGTAGACGGTGATATGATTGAAATGAAGCTTCAGAAGGCCCTGCTGAAACTTCCCGACAAACAGCGCATGGTGTTTAATATGAAGTATTTTGACGACATGAAATACCAGGATATTGCCGCTATCACCGAAACCAGTGTGGGTAGTTTAAAGGCCAGTTACCACCATGCTGTAAAAAAGATTGAAGAAATATTGAACCACGATTAAACCTATTGCACCAGCAGTTGTCCAAAGGATGACTAGAACTACCATGAAGAAGTTTCGATTAGAGGATTTAGAAAAACGTCAGGTATTCAACAAACCGCCAGCAGGCTATTTTGACCGTCTGCCTGGGATAATACAAGCTAAAACTGCCCATCAGGCGGGTAAAACTGGTAGATGGGCGAGCTGGGTGTGGGCGTTGAGGTTAGCGCCGGTGGCGGCTATGTTGGTGATCATCGCATTGTACAGTGGTATGTTCCAACAGCAATTAGATGATCCTGGATTTGAAGAGATCCTGTCACAGGTGACCTCTGAGGAGATTATTTTGTATTTGGAAGAACTGGATATTTCCAATGATGAGATATTGGAGGAGGTAGACCTAAAAGCATTGTCATTGGAGCTTGAGCAAATGCACGACCCTTTGATGGATAATTTAGAGATTCAAGATGAATCTCTAATTCAATTGTATGAAGACTTCGATCTACAGGATGGTTTACTGTAGAAATTTGAATAGAAATAGGCATGAAAAAATTAGTTATAATATTGATGGTTTTGGCGTTGAGTAACACTTTGGCCGCCCAAAATCAGCAAGCCAAAGAAAAAATTGAAAGCGCCAGGATCGGCTTTATTACCGAGCGTCTAGGGCTTACGCCGGATCAGGCTGAAAGATTCTGGCCCCTCTACAATGAATACCGTCAGCGCAATCAGGATGCCTCCCGAAGCTACCAACAGTTTAAAGCCGGTCTCGACCCGGATGGCCCCTCGGAAGAGGAAAGTAGAAGGCTGGTTGAACTTGAATTAGCATTAAAGCAACAACGTCTTGACCTGGAAAAGGAGTACTCAAAGCGGATGCTTGACGTGATCTCCACCCAGCAGGTAGCATCTTTGCGAGAGGCCGAAAGAGATTTTCGAGGTATTCTACTACGCCGTTTACAACAGGCCAGACAACAGCAACTCAGACAACAAAGATTGAATAATCGAGACCAGATTAGGGACAGGATCCGAGATAACGCACGTGATTGATATTGAGTTTCTTACCGATGCACTCCTTAAACCAAACAGTACTGCTGTCCCTATTGTTGGTACTAATAGGTATAGATCAAGGATATACCCAGCAGCCAAATCCGATTGATTCTGAAGCCTACCTTTTGGAGCTGGCAGAGGAAGATTTGGATACTTTGGGGTTTTTTCAGCTGCTGGATAGCCTGATCGAACTGGAAGCGATACGATCCTCGCAGTTTTCCCTGCACCTAGGCTACATTAGTGAGGTGAACAATGCTGGGCGAACCCTGGATGTAAGACAGTATGGTTTTAATCCTGGAATAAGCTATTTCCACAAATCAGGGCTATTTGGAGATGTAACCGGTTATTGGAACAGTGATCTGGATCCACACTATGACCTAACGGTGTTATCCTTTGGGTATATCGGCGTATTATCACCAAAATTGGGTTTCACTGTATCTTATGATCACAGTTTGTTTACCGATCGAGAACATGACCTGGATCTACCTGATTGGGCGATTGACCTGTTGTTACCTCCAATTCTCAATAACAGTTTATCAGCTGGCCTGGATCTGGATTTTGGAGGAGTCGAAACTGGATTGGATTACTCCTGGTTATTCAATCAGGAAAGTGCTCATAGAGTTTATTGGAGGCTTAATGGTGATTTAAAAAAGTACAAATGGCTGGGGCTGGACAGGGTTTCACTTCGACCTGCGGTGGAGCTATTATTCGGAAATGCGGATATCATAAGTGTCACCTTTAGCCGGGAGGCACTGATCCAAAAGCGTTTTCCCTTCTTAATCAATAGTGAGAATGAATTTGGGTTGATGAACTACCGCTTCAGGCTACCACTGGGGTTAACCAAAAATCCATTTCATTTTATTGTGGAATACAACTATAATATTCCTGTTCAATTACCCGGTGAAGATTTCGAGTATCCCAATCACAGTTTTTTCAGCATAGATCTGTACTACAACTTTGCAATTGGTACCAAAAAGAGCATCTTTGACTAGGTGCCAATGCAACACATCACTCTTCATCAGCTCAATACAATTATTCAAAAAACCCTGGATCAACATCTAGAGCGAAACTATTGGGTAGTGGCTGAGATAGGGGAGATACGGGTTAATCAGAAGGGACATTGTTATTTGGAATTGGTGGAAAAAGAGGGGCAGAAACTACTGGCCAAGATAAGAGCAAATATCTGGGCCTATGACTACTACAATCTGAACAACCTGTTCAGATCAGTAACCGGGCAGCCTCTCAAAGGCGGTATGAAAATACTATCAAGAGTGGTGATCCAATTTCACGAAGTGTACGGTATGAGCCTTCACATTAAGGATCTTGACCCTAACTTTACTCTAGGAGAAAGAGCACGTCACCGACAGCTGGTTATTGAGCGTCTGACTAAGGAAGAGGTATTGCATCGCAACAAGAGACTGGCTTTACCGCTGGTACCTCAAAGAGTAGCGGTAATAAGTTCTCGTACAGCTGCTGGTTATGGTGACTTTATGGATCAACTTATGGATAATCCACTGGGATATGCCTTTGATTTGACTCTTTTTGAAACCATGATGCAAGGGGAAGAGGCGGTAAGATCTATAGTGGATGCCCTTAAAAAAGCTGGCGATGCCAAGGAACAGTTTGACCTGGTGGTTATGATTCGAGGAGGAGGATCACAAATCGATCTTGACTGCTTCGATGATTATACTTTAGCACTTGAAATAACCGGCAGCCCACTGCCGGTAGTGACTGGGATCGGCCATCAGCGGGACGATACGGTCGCTGATATGGTAGCTCACACAAAATTGAAAACCCCTACCGCAGTAGCAGAGTTTTTATTGAGTGGTATGGAAGCCTTCGATCAACAGCTTAGCTACCAAGCTGATAGAATTAAAGATTTGGCATTACAACTGTTGAGTGATCAACAAACCAAGTTATTCGGATTAATGAAGAATCTGGATCACAGTGCTAAGCTTGCCATTACCCACCGGAATCACCAATTACAGCTGCTGAACCAACGATTGAGGGCAGGAGCATTGACTATGTTGAACAGAGAGGAACAAAAGCTGTCCCGGTTTTTACAGGTATTTAAGCAAAGCCCAAACCAAATTTTATCCAGGAGGTTCCAAGAGCTTGAGCTCATGCACACCAAGATAAGTCTAGCAGATCCGGTAAATATTTTGAAAAGAGGCTACAGCGTCACATATTTGAAAGGAAAGGTATTAACCCCTGATTCCAAGCTAAAAGTTGGTGATGAGATTACCACCAAACTGGCAGCTAAAATCATCAAAAGCAATGTTACGGATATTAATGAGCCATGAGTGAGCAAAAAACCTATAAACAGGCTTTCCAAAGAATAGAACAGATTGTTTCCGAAATTGAAGGTGAGGACCCGGATGTCGATAAATTGACCGATTTGGTAAAAGAAGGTTTGGATTTACTGAAATATTGCAAACAACATCTCCGAACTACTGAGGAGGACTTGAAATCTACCTTAGGTGATGTGGACAACTGACTGCTGCAAAACTTTATACTCCAGCCAAAGGGTTCTGTAGTAAGCTTCACAGCGATATTTTAAGTGGAAAAAACGCTTGGCTGCTAATCTCTCTAAGCTGCTTTTTTGGAATCCGGTCAACATCCCTGCCTGAAAGAAATAGAAATCGCTTACCACCGAACTCCAATCTATAGGATCATTTAATTTAGGAGTGGAAATCCCAAAGCGTGATAGCGAAGTCTTTAGTAGCAAGGCTTCCATAAAGATGGAGGTACGATCGAGTTGTCGTCTCAAGCTGTCAATAATTGGTTCTTGTAAAACCTGAAGCGAGGGATGTTCGAACGACCCAACTAACCTTGCGATATGATAAAGGATTACCGCGCTATTATTATAGTTGGGAGAGATTGAAAAAGGGCTGTGCTGATGGTCCTGATTAAGCATTACCCTTCTAAGAAACTCAATACTGTGATGGTCTATTCTGCTAAGTGTCAAATTGTATCTAAATACCATATACAGGATGTTGCAGATTACACAGGCATCGTACTCAGGTTTGAGCTTTTTACCAAGGAATGTTGGGTATGCGGAGAGGTCTGAATAACCAGCCGGGGTCAAAGGTGAAAGCGGGGACCCTTTTTGATAATGACCCGCAAGTTTCTGTTTGATGTCCTGTAAAGAATAGTTACCAGGGTCTGTAAGGTAAATAATGCTGGTATCATCACTATCTGCTGGCAGCGCCAAGTATGGTATCTTTTTCAGAAGGTACCCATTTGGGAAGTGAGCGGTTTGATGGCTCTGCCAAAAGTTATAAGTGGAATTATCTGCATAATGCCGGTAAAGTGGGTAGTTTGAGATTACCTTACGGCAGATATGATCTATTTCAGAACCAAGATCCTCTGAAAGCTGATGTTTTATTTGTTGTAGTGTGAATACAATTAATGCACTAAAAAAAATATTATTATCCTCTCTACAGTAATTGGTGAAGGGGTGCATTCTTTGAGAAGGGAATAACCCAGGTGGATATTGATCACTGCCCCGTGACTGAAGACTGGCAATGGTATTTAAACTTGACTCAAACATCGGCAGAAAGTTCGGTGCCGATTACTTATAATACAAATCGATGGGTGAACTTTAACAGGAAGGTATTGTGGGCCTGTGAAACAGGATCAAGGAAGTTATCTACAGTATCGGAGAAATTGAATTGTTCGATTACAGGGTTTTCAGTTCTCTCCTTGTTCCATACCAAGAAAAGTGCTGATCCTGGCTTGTATTCCCAACGCATTACCAGATTGGAGCGGAACTGTAAAAAGTCAAAGTCGGGGTCCCCGAAGGAATAATCAACGCTACCATCTTGATTCTCATCCACCAGGTAATCTTCTGCATCGCTGTCAAAGGTGATTTCTTCTGCTGTAAAAATGTGAAACCGGTCGTTATAGTTATCGTTTATGGGGTCTGTTATCCTTTTAAAATCCTTGTAATTTCCGGTAGAGACAAAGGGCTGTCCATAATACTGTAAGGACAAGTTGGGCATAATGCTGTAGTTGAAACGTATTGAAACACTGGCGGTGTTTTGTTCAATAGTGCCATTGATATAACGAGCCAAATCTCCAAAGCTGGTGGTAGCCACATACTGTTGTTGCCAGGTTCTCCAACTGTAGTTGGGTGAAACTGAAATGTTCAGTGCATTCAGCGGTTGATAGTTGAAATTCATCGAGATGCCATAGCCATCCGAATAACCCTGGTTTCCAGAAGATACCCAGGGATTGGTGCTGAATCGCAGTTTTTTTCGTTCATCTGAACTAAGCCTAAACCAAATATAAGTAGATCCAGGATAGATAAATGCTGGACCTCCTCTGAGTGCTGATCTTGAATAGTTTTCCGTTCTAAGTGAAGTACCCATTCGCACTCCCCAGTAATTTCTGAATTCAGCATTTCCGCTTACATTGAATCTGTTGGTCAAATTCTGTCCAGCAAAATCCCAATCACTGCTTTCCGAAAAACTTGCGCTGAAATGTCGAAATTTTTTGGAAGGCTTCAACATCTCGTAATCTAAATAGAACCACTGCCGGATGCGGTCGGTGTTGCGCATGAACCCAATATCGTTTATGGCCAATCCGGGAGACTTCCAGGTGGCACCAGTCTCAAAACTAAAATTTCCACTTCCTCGTTTGCCGAACTCAAGTTTGCCTCCGGAACCAGTAAGAGAGGTACGGCTGGAGTCTACTTCTAAATGATCGGCGTCGGGTCTTTGAAAAAAGCGTTCACTGGAAGTCTGGGCTTCAAGCATGGCGGTAGTGCTACCATTAATTTGGCTCATCACTACATTACCCTCGATATAATAAGTGCGCTTGTTCCAACTGTGTCGAAAATCAATCCCACTGGTGTAAGCCGATTCATTAAGAAAGTCCAGTGATTGGTGATTGAGGTTTCTGTTGGTAGCAGTAATCATGGCTCCAAT
>JANQPK010000292.1 GCA_028289505.1 Cyclobacteriaceae bacterium | reverse complement strand
GATTAACCTTAGGCCTGCGCTGCTCTGCGTACTACTTCGATCCGGAAGTCTGAAAAGATTCTCGAATTTAACCTTGTAAATCATGTAAAAGATGTAGTTGAGTGAGCTGTTGGACTTAAGTTTTTGAGGCTCCGATTCTTCAACTTCGTCATTCACCTGCTCCTGTCTTACTTCCTCAGTTTGAGACTGTTCTTGATTTTCTGGCTGTGAAACTTGCTGTTCGGTTGATTTACCGGTATTACGTGGATTGATATCCGCCTGCGAAGGAAACGCCAGCAACAATGCCCAGATAAGGACAGCAAAAAATTTAAGGGTTCGAGGTAAGCTCATGGTTAAGTTAGATATCTTTACTCCCAAGTAAAAGTAAACGAGGCTCGGTAACAAAAAGTTGCGTCTTGGGCTTTCCCTATTAGATTATGTACCTTCGGTAATGTTGAAATTTTCAGAACTGTCGGAAATCCTTGACGGTCAGATTCTTCGACTTTCCAAGGACCAAAATATAAGTACATTACTCACCGATAGCAGACATTTAGTAGTACATCCGGGAGCGCTGTTTTTTGCTATCAAGGGCGATAATCACGATGGACATCAATATCTGGATGAAGTGTTATCACATAATGTGAGGAACTTTGTGGTACAGCATTCAGCATTCCAATTATCTTCTGAGTTTACCAATGCCAACGTAATCTCAGTCCGTAATAGCGTTAACGCCTTACAAACATTAGCGGCACATCACCGGCGCCAATTTCAAATTCCGGTGCTTGGCATTACCGGAAGCAACGCCAAGACCATTATTAAGGAGTGGTTATTTCAACTATTAGAAGATCGAACCATAACCAAAAGTCCTAAAAGTTATAATTCACAAATCGGAGTGCCGCTATCGGTATGGCAGTTAAATGATACCTCTGAGCTGGCCATATTTGAAGCCGGAGTCTCCGAAAGAAGTGAAATGGGTCGACTGGCTTGGATCATCAGACCTACCATTGGAATTTTTACCAATATCGGGACCGCCCATGACGCTGGATTCCGTGATGCTGAGGAAAAGGTGAGAGAAAAATGTCAGCTGTTTCGGGATTCGGAAAAGATCATTTATCGACGAGAGCATCAACTGGTACATGGTATCATGCAAACAGTATTTGAAGATCAAGTACTTTACTCCTGGTCCACCCAGGGAGATGGCATAATTAATTATGAATTGCTCAGTGAAGGCACACACACCACAGTACGGTGGACCTTTGGTTCACCAGGTGCGGCTGAGTTACCTTTTACGGATGCCGCATCAGTGGAAAATGCACTGCACTGCCTCACCTTTATGTTGTTACATGATTATTCCCCAGAAGTAATCCATCGTGGCATCAGAGGTTTGCGCAACATTCCACATCGCCTGGCACTGAGAGAAGGTTTAAATGATTGCTATTTAGTAGATGACACCTATAATAATGACCTTGCTGGATTAGGGATTGCGCTAGACTTCTTAAACCAACAACCTCATGGAAATGAAAAAATCCTGATTCTTTCTGACATTCAACAGGCCTCTGGTCCTACCAACGAACTGTACCAGTCGGTTTCCGATTTGTTAGAATCTTACCATATTGACAAGTTTATCGGTATTGGAAAAGAAATATCTAGTCATGCCGAGGTGTTTCCCCTGGAATCCTCCTTCTTCTCAACTACCAGTGATTTTCTCCAGTGGCAAGAGGGGAATAGATTTCAGAACCAACTCATTCTAGTAAAGGGAGCTCGTGAATTCGCATTTGAGAATATCGTCCAGGCCTTACTAAAAAAACGCCACGGAACTGTATTGGAAATCAACCTTGATGCACTGGCCTCTAACCTGAACTTTTACAAGAACAGGCTTCCGGCTGGAACCAAAATTATGGCCATGGTCAAAGCATTTGCCTATGGGACCGGTAGCCATGAGGTAGCCAACCTATTGCAGTATCACGGGGTTGACTACCTGGGAGTGGCCTATGCAGACGAGGGTATGGAACTGCGAAGGCAGGGCATTGAGACCCCCATTATGGTGATGAATCCAGCTCCAGACAATTTTGAACAGATTCTTAAATACAATTTAGAGCCGGAAATTTACAGCCTGGACCTACTGAGATCGTTTCAAGTATTCTGCATGAATCAGGGTGTTTCACACGGTATTCACATTAAAGTGGAAACTGGAATGAATCGCCTTGGTTTTGATCTCAGCCAAATCAAAGATCTGGCTAAGCAACTCAAAGCTTACCCACTCACCATTATTAGTGTATTTTCCCATTTGGCCTCCTCAGGAGACCCTAAGCACCGAGATTTTTCGAAACAGCAATATCAAAAATTCATAACAGCCACCCAGGAATTAGAGCAACTTACCCAAAGCCAATTTCTTAAACATATCTTGAACTCTGACGGGATTTTGGTATATCCACAGTACCATTTAGACATGGTCAGGCTTGGTATTGGCCTATATGGCATTGGCCCAGAAAAAGGGTTGAGGAATATAGGTACTTTAAAGACCACCATAAGTCAAATCAAAACAGTTCCAAAGGGGGATACTGTCGGTTATGAGCGTATGGGAAAAGTACACCGTGATAGCCGGATTGCCATTATTTCCATAGGATATGCCGATGGTTTCGACCGCAGGTTTGGCAATGGTACGGGCAAAGTTATTGTAGGCGATCAGTTTGCACCAGTAGTAGGTAATGTTTGCATGGATATGACTATGATCGATGTAACGGACTGCCAGGCCGAAGTCGGTGATCAGGTATTTATTTTTAATGATGACTATCCCATCCAACGGCTATCTGAAAGTATTGGCACCATACCATATGAGCTATTAACCAAGATTAGCGAAAGAGTAAAAAGGGTATATTTTTTGGAATAATAACTTGCGTCTCGGTTTATGAGTTACATCAATAGCATAGAAAGCTGGTTTCAGCATAATATTGTCCAATATAAGCAGCAAAGCCAGGAGCAAACTCGCAGATCCAACCTGATCTCAACCTTTAGGATAGTGTTTTTCCTATTTTTCTTAACCCTGTCAGCAACTAGCCTCTACTATGGCTGGTGGATTGTACTGACCATATCAGTGGTTTTGTTTTGTTTATGCTTCGGATATCTAATCAACACTCACAATACAGTTAAAGCAAAGAAGAAGCATGCTGACCTTTTGGTGAGTATCAACCAAGATGAACTTAAAAGATTGCACCTGGACCTTAAAGGCTTTGACCAAGGTTTAGAGTACTCAATTTCAGAGCATCCTTACTGTATAGATCTCGATCTTTTTGGGACCCATTCCTTGTTTCAGTGGCTCAATCGAACCGTTACTGAGGGAGGAAGCAAACGGTTAGCCCATATGCTATTAGAGACTCCAGTTTCAGCAACTACCATTCAACAACAGCAGGCGGTACAGGAGTTGGCTGAAAATGCAGATTGGAACCAGCACTTTTTGGCTTACGGTTTAGCTTACCGCAATAACAACTCCAGTGTGGGACCATTCCTAGATTGGGTCAATACTGCTACCTCTTTACCAAAATGGCTAAAGCCCGCCTTAATGGTATTTCCTTTGGTGGCAACCTTACTAACTCTCGCCTACTTTACAGGGTTACTTTCAGGATATTGGGTATTGATAGCTTTGATAATAAATGGTTACATGCTTTACCGGACAGAACCCCTTACTCAACATACATATCTTCAGACTCACAAAAGTATCAATACCCTGCGCTCTTATGAAGCTATGATAGCCTGTATTGAGGACAGGCAGTTTAACAGCCCGCTGTTACAATCATTAAGGACAACCTTTATCAACAAAGCAGAGCGCGCTTCGGTCACCATTGGACAATTGAAAAAATTGCTTTCCAGAATTGAAGTCCGCCAAAACGCATTTTATTGGATCTTTAATGGTTTTTTTCTGCTGGATTTTATTTGGCTGATTCAATCCGAAAAATGGAAATTCGATCACAGTAAGCATGTTAAGTATTGGTTTGAGTCGATCAACATGTATGAGTTACTGGTATCATTGGGATTAACCGCTCATAGTCACCCTCAGTTTGGTTTCCCCAATATAGTGGCAGAGCCCTATACGGTAAATGCTAAGCAGTTAGGGCACCCTCTAATTCCTGCCGAAGAACGGGTGGGGAATAACTTCGAAATTGAAAAAGAAGGTACCATAGTGGTACTAACCGGTTCTAATATGTCTGGTAAAAGTACATTTCTGAGAACTCTTGGGGTCAATATTGTTTTGGCCAGATTAGGTCTGCCGGTATGTGCCAGCGCTCTGGAACTTGGTGATTTTACATTATTCACTTCTATGCGTACCACAGATTCACTAGAACAACATGTATCTTCATTTTATGCCGAACTTGAACGCATCAACCAACTGATTCAAGTATTGGCAGTTGAACATCCTACCCTATTCTTACTGGATGAGCTTCTGAAAGGCACAAACTCTCGGGACAGGAACTTAGGATCTGCTGCCCTGATCAGACAGTTGGGTCAAAGCACCGCCTTTGGGCTGATTTCTACCCACGACCTCTCATTAGGAGCAATCTCCGAAACCCAGTCAGGAGTTGAGAATTTCAGCTTTAACAGTACGTTTCGTGATGGAAAGATCAGTTTCGATTACAAACTCCGGCCAGGAGTGTGCCAAAGCTTTAATGCTTCTGAACTGATGATTCAGATGGGGATCGATCTCAAATATGACCAGCCTGACTCATAACCTTTGGTGGATACTAAAAAATAAGTTTACTTCGGGTTAAAAATCTAACATTTTGGTTAATCATCCTGCAAACATAGGAATACTTGGTGGCGGTCAGTTAGGACGCATGCTGATACAGTCAGCAATTGATTTCAATCTTGATATCTCAGTACTTGATCCCGACCAGGGAGCACCTTGCAAACATATTGCCCGTCAATTTATTCATGGGGATTTCAAAGACTACCAAACCGTACTTGATTTTGGTCGCAAGTGCCAACTGGTCACCATTGAAATTGAGAATGTTAATACTGATGCGTTGGACAAGTTGGTCGAAGAAGGAGTTACCGTCTATCCCCAACCTAATGTTATTCGGTTAATTCAGGATAAAAGGTTACAAAAGCAATTCTACTTAGAGCATAATATTCCCACTGCTGATTTTGAGATCGTTGATAACCAGCTAGAAGCACAGGCACAGTCCCACTTGTTGCCAGCCTTTTTCAAGCTGGGCAAAGCTGGGTATGACGGTCGTGGAGTACAACGTATCTCTACTACAGCAGATTTTTCAAATCTGCTATCTGGACCAGGTCTTTTGGAAAAGCAAATTGACTTTGAAAAAGAGATATCGGTAATCGTCGCCAGAAACCAATCCGGTGCAATTGAGGTTTTTCCCACCGTAGAGTTGGTGTTCAACCCTGAGCATCATTTGGTAGAGTTCCTCTTCTCACCTGCTCGAATTACCGAA
>JANQPK010000273.1 GCA_028289505.1 Cyclobacteriaceae bacterium | reverse complement strand
GTGTAAGATAAAGGGATCAATAATTTTGAGGGTGCCACACCGTTTTTCCTTCCCCAGTTGAATACATAGGGGGTCATGGCTGCAACTACCGGGGTGTTGTTCATCAGCGAACTCATAGCAGCTACCTTAGCCATCATAGCCAGTAAAAAGGTTCGATAATCCTGTAGATTCTGATAGACGCGATCGAACATCCTTTCGATATCAAAATTCTTCCGAATACCAGCAGTAACTAGAATTAATAGCAAAATGCTAATGATAGATTCATTGGATAATCCTTGGAGTAACTCCTCCAAAGACATTATGCCAAAAAGTACAAATAGCAGGTTGGCCAGGAATAAGGTAATAGGAGGCCGTAGAATTTGCCGGTAGATCAATACGAAAGCAACAATGATTATCACCAGTACCAGATAGGCTTGTAAGTGTTGGGGGATCATTCTAACTTTGTATCAAGTTGACCGGCAAATATATCACAGTCAAATCATTTTATGCCAAATCTGCCCTCCATTAATCCCAGAATGGTTAAACTAAATCTGCCTCAGTATCCCTTGAGGATCAAACACTCTGCGGATAAGCAACTGGTTTTCGATCAAATCAGAAAGAAGCATATAATTTTGACCCCTGAGGAATGGGTAAGACAGCATTTTGTGAATTATCTAATTCATGATCTTCAATACCCAAAATCACTGGTCAAAATTGAAAGTGGGCTTACTGTGAATAAGATGGGGAAACGCACTGATATTTTGGTATACAACCATGATATTGAACCCCACTTGCTGGTTGAATGCAAAGCAGCCCAAGTTAACCTAAACCACGAGACCCTGGAGCAACTGGCCACCTACAACCGCACTATTAAAGCGAAATATCTGGTGCTAACTAATGGACTGAAACACTATTGTTGTGGAATGGATTATGATTTGGGCAGTTACCAGTTTCAGTCAACCATACCTCAGTTTAAACCGGTCAAATCCCCAAAAACTAAAAACAATTAAGCACCAACTACCAATGGCCACGCCAATGGGGTGGCAACTGCCAAGCCAAAATACAATTAAGGGCCAACTGCCAATTGCGAACGGCCCTTCGGGCAACCGACAAGCTCCAAATCCCAAATCACTAATCATTTATCGTACCTGCCGGTCCTTCGTCCCTCGTCCATCGTCCTTCGTCCCTTAAACCACCAAGGTTTGATGCTTAAATGGTAGATCAAATGCTGCTGCTACTCCTTCATAAACTACCTGACCTCTGACAATGTTCAGACCTTTCATTAGTTCAAGATTGGTTCGACAGGCCTGTTCCCAACCAAGATCCGCTAATTGCAGCGCGTAGGGCAGGGTTGCGTTGGTAAGTGCCAGGGTTGAGGTGTAGGGAACGGCTCCAGGCATATTGGCTACACAATAATGAAGAATGTCGTCTACTACATAGGTTGGGTTCTCATGCGTGGTAGGTTTACAGGTCTCAATACATCCACCCTGATCTACTGCTACATCAATTAGCACCGTACCGGGACGCATTAGTTTTAACATATCACGAGTTATCAGATGGGGTGCTTTCGCCCCAGGTATCAGTACTGCACCAACCACTAGGTCATGAGAGCTAAGCAGTTCTCGTATGTTGTACTCCGAAGACATGTAGGTGTTTACGTTAGCGGGCATGATATCAGCCAGATAACGCAATCTAGGTAGACTTATATCAAGGATGGTTACATCAGCACCCAGGCCTGCTGCCATTTTAGCTGCATGGGTACCTACTACGCCACCTCCCAGAATCATCACCTTTGCTGGACGTACTCCAGGTACGCCACCCAACAGGATGCCTCGGCCGCCGCAGGGTTTTTCCAGATATTTTGCACCTTCCTGTATGGACATACGACCGGCAACCTCCGACATGGGCACTAACAAAGGCAGAGAACCATCGGTTTTTTCCACAGTTTCATAGGCCAGGCAGATGGCACCACTATTGATCATGGCCTCAGTGAGAGGCCGGTATGAGGCAAAATGGAAATAGGTGAACACCAGTTGATTATCCTTGATCAGGTTGTACTCCTGTTCAATAGGTTCTTTTACCTTCATGATCATTTCGGCAGATTGGTATACCGATTCTATATCGGGTAGAATCTTCGCTCCTGCCTGTTCGAATACTTCATCAGAGAAACCGCTTTCCACACCGGCGGTGGTTTGGATGTAAACATGGTGGCCACGCTTGTTGAATTCTCTTATTCCGGCAGGCGTAATTGCCACCCGGTTTTCATTGTTCTTAATCTCTTTGGGAACACCTAGAATCATGGGGTTATTGATTGTTTGCAGGATGCAAATATAAACAATCAGGTGGCAAGTTTCAGGTTGTAAGCTTCCGGATCAACCAAAAACTAAAGCTAAGAACTAAAAACTAATTTTAGAGGGTGCTTCCTTAACCACACTCGATTTATCCTGTTCGGGAATCACAGTAGCAGTAAGGTAAATCTGGTACTTGGGTTGTACCAGGTCATTGCTGAAGATATGAGCGCCATAGGTGAATTCTCCTTGATTCCTAGGCGTGAACACCAATTCTAGTTCGCTGGTTGAATTCGGTGCTATCTCTTGTATCTGACCTGGCATTAAACTAAGACAACGGCAACTAGCGTGTATTCCTCTAATTTCAAGCGGGGATTTCCCACCATTTCGTACAGATAATTTAATTGGGATGCTACTTCCAAGTTGTACTTTTCCAAGCTGAGTATGGGACTGGTCGATTTCTGCTTTGGGTGCATCCTCTAGTTCCTCTGCTGAAAACAGGGGGGTAAGTTGAGATTTTTTTACCGCTGTGCCCTTGATGTACAGCACCTGCTTTGGCTGAGTAGTATTGGAATTGATGGTAATACTTTTATGAAATCCGCCTGGACGGTTCTTACTGTTATATGAAGCTCTGATGTGTCCGCTTTCTCCAGGTAAAATCGGCTCTTTAGTCCAGGATGGGGTGGTACACCCACAAGAGGCCTTTACAGCCATAATAATTAATGGTTGATCGCCAGAATTAGTGAACACAAATTCATGTTCTGCAACCATACCCTCCTCGATTTCACCAAAATCGTAGGTGGTTTCCGGAAAATCGATTAATGCCTGTGCATTTGCATTTACCGCGGAGTAGAACGCGGTCACTACTACTATAGCTAGGTATTTTACAAAAGACTGATGATGGCTCATTTTCATATCACAAATATAAGGTATACTGGGTAAAGATTTAGTGAATTGTAGCGGGGTTCCTTACATAGTACCGGTCGCATGACACTTTGAAAAGAGTGTGGTTTTGTGTATTTTTGAGGGCCTTTCTTACGGGCTATTGTTAATAATTAAACCAGCAAAAATTATTGAGTAGCACCAAACCCATATTAAAAAAGCAAATTACCACACAAGAATTGCTTCAAGATTACCGGATCTGTTGTGAAAGTCGAGAAGCCAGTCTTTTGGGTAGGAAAGAAGTTTTTATGGGGAAGGCCAAATTTGGAATATTTGGTGACGGTAAGGAGCTGCCTCAGGTGGCGATGGCCAAGGCATTTCGAAAAGGAGATGTTCGTTCTGGCTATTATCGAGATCAAACTTTTATGCTTTCGCTGGGGGAACTTACACTAGAGCAATACTTTGCTCAATTGTATGCACACACCGATGAGAAGGCCGACCCCGCAAGTGCCGGAAGATTAATGAATGGCCATTTTGCTACCAGAGCCCTTGACGAAAAAGGGCATTGGAAGCCTTTGGTTGATCTGAATTACGCAATTTCGGATGTTTCGCCCACTGCTGGTCAAATCCCACGAATCATAGGTCTAGGGTATGCCTCAAAACTTTATCGTAATAATCCCCAACTACATGGATTCGAGCAATTTTCCAAACAAGGAGAGGAAGTGGTTTTCGGAACCATTGGTAATGCAGCCACTTCTGAAGGTATGTTCCTAGAAGCCATCAATGCCATGGGAGTTTTACAGATACCTGTGGTAATGGCGGTCTGGGATGATGGATATGGAATTTCGGTTCCCAACAAATACCACACTACCAAAGGAGATATCTCAAAAGCTTTGCAAGGTTTCCAAAGGAGCGATACTGAACCTGGGTTTGAAATATTCAAGGTTAAAGGGTGGGATTACCAAGGTCTCTGTAACACTTTCCAAAAAGCCGCGAATCTCTCAAGAAAACACCATGTACCCACATTGGTGCATGTAGTTGAATTGACACAGCCCCAGGGACACAGTACCTCTGGCTCTCACGAACGCTACAAATCACCTGAGCGTTTGCAATGGGAGCAAGAGCATGATTGTATCGTGAAGTTCAGGGAATGGTTATTAGAACAGGAGTTTGCCAGTAGTGAAGAACTAGATGCTATTGAAATCGAGGCAAAGAAGACTGCAAAACTAGCCAAAAACCAGGCTTGGAAGGCTTTTAACGCTTCCATGAAGCCCGATAAGGATTCGGCATTGGACATATTGGACAAAGCAATTCTTCAAAGTATCCATAAGCATCCGCTGATGGAGTTAAAGAAAGAACTGATGACCACTTTGAACCCGTTGCGTTCTGATGTGATCAGTTGTGTTAAAAGAATACTACGGATAATCCGTAATGAGAGACTCTCTGTAAAGCAAGAAGCCATTGAATGGGTGCAGCGTACTACTAAAGAGAACCAGGCTCGCTATTCCTCACATCTTTACAGTGAGTCCAGCAAAAGTGCACTAAAGGTAAAGTTGATCAAACCCAAGTACAACCAAGAAGAAAAGCCGGTGGATGGTAGGAAGGTATTACAAGCTTGCTTCGATCATGCCTTGAGTCGTGATCCCACCATCTTTGCTTTCGGGGAAGATGTAGGCCTAATCGGAGATGTGAATCAAGCATTTGCCGGGCTGCAGGCCAAACATGGCGAATTGCGGGTAACCGATACCGGTATCAGAGAAATTACCATCATAGGACAGGGTGTGGGTGCAGCCATGAGAGGATTGCGTCCCATAGCAGAGATCCAGTATCTGGATTACCTGGTATATGCGCTAGCTACGGTAACAGATGATTTGTCTACCCTGCAATATCGAACCAGAGGAGGTCAGAAAGCTCCTTTAATCATTCGAACCCGCGGACATCGTTTGGAGGGAATGTGGCATGCCGGCTCTCCGATATCAATGATTCTCGGTAGTATGAGGGGTATATATTTACTGGTACCCAGGAATATGACACAAGCAGCCGGTTTTTATAACACCTTGTTGCAGTCTGATGATACCGCCTTAGTAATTGAATGTCTAAATGGCTACAGGTTAAAGGAAAGAATCCCTGAAAATATTGGAGAGTTTACCGTTCCGCTGGGAGTACCCGAGGTAATACGGGGGGGGGGAGACATCACCATTGTAACCTACGGATCTATGTGTCGAATTGTAATGGAAGCTGCTAGGCAATTAAAAGAGGTGGGAATTTCAGCTGAAGTGATTGATGTTCAAACCTTGTTACCGTTTGACATACCCCAAGTTATTTTAGAATCTATCAAGAAAACCAACAGGGTTTTGTTTACGGATGAGGATGTCCCTGGAGGTGGTAGTGCCTATATGATGCAGCAGGTGATTGAACACCAGGGTGCCTATCAATATTTAGATGCAGAACCCGCCACCCTAAGCGGATCTGACCACCGGCCAGCATATGGTTCTGACGGTGATTACTTCTCCAAACCTAATGTGGAAACGGTATTTGATAAAGTGTATGAAATAATGTCGGAAGCGGATCCTATTGCTTTCCCGGATCTCTACCGATAATTACTGACCCACTACAAAATCTGGGCTCTCTACGGTATTACTGATGTTCAGTGCTCTGTCTTTGATCTGCACCCGAAGCTGCAAGGTGTCATTACCGAAGATGGGCAGGAATCCGCTGGAAATCATACTGTAACTCAAACTTCCGGCTAATGGCCGGTCAAACTCAGCCGAGTTGAGAGGGGGGTAGCGACCGTCAAAAGTTATACAACTGAAAGGACCAAACTCGCGCCGCCAATCATACTCCTGATACTGTCCATCCCTTTTTAG
>JANQPK010000225.1 GCA_028289505.1 Cyclobacteriaceae bacterium | reverse complement strand
ATTGGCGAATATGTGATGACTCAATATAATTGTGAGGGATTGGCAGTAGCTGAGGACCCTATCGGAATGGGTGCATATGGGATGGATTCCCATAATACTCAGCGTTACGTTAATGAGGAAGGATGGGTGAAAAACGAGGGAAATGTTGAAGCCAAGGTACAAGCCCCCTATCCGATTAGCTACCGCTCGATCACCCCCAAAAAAGAAGAGTGCACCAATCTTTTAGTTCCGGTGTGCCTCAGTGCTTCCCATATTGCCTTTGGGTCTATCCGTATGGAACCGGTTTTTATGGTTTTGGGTCAATCAGCCGCCACTGCCGCAAGCTTGGTAATCGATCAAGACATCGCAGTTCAGGATCTGCAGTATGAAGAACTCAGGCCTATACTGTTAGAGGGGAAGCAGGTATTGGAGAACTAACCTCAGTGGCATAATTTACATCAAAACCCCGTTCTTAGCCTTTATCTGATTAGGGATTTGCTCATCATCCAGCATTTGCTTCAGGTCAATCTCAATGGTTCTACACAGCGCCAACATGGGGATATCATTCCCCAAACCCTCAAAGGGATTCTCGGAGTAGTCCCCAACCAATTCCATCATCACGTAAACCCACCCGATTAATGCAGTAAACGGAATAGATAGCCAGGCACCATATGTTCCAAGCGAGGAAAATATGGGCACCATACCAAAGGGTAATAGGAATATGAAAATACCTATAAAAATCAAGCTCATACTGCCATACTGCCTGGGAAACGGGAATTTTTTTATTCGCTCACATTGTCCTTGATAGGTGTAGAAGTCATGAAGTACTTTCTGCAACTCCATGTGCCTAAAATCATCAATAAGATCCTGCCTTCTCAATCCTTGCAGATCTTGTGATTGCTGATCAATTATTTGAGTAGCAGTATTCTCATACTGGATCAGTCTTTCATACTCATCGGCAGGTAAAAAGCCCTTCAGTTCCTTTTCCGTAATGTCATCATCCAGCAGGCCAATCCCGAAGTACTTCATACGTTGACGGGTAACCCGCTTAATATGGCCACCCTGGCTGATGTGCTCCCAGGAGGTTGGGATTAATAGTTGGCTTCTCAAGGAGTATAACCAGGCTATATGGCGGTAAATTAACTTTTTCTGCCATTGCAATAGTTCGGATTCACTTTTGTCGAAAGTGGTAAACTGATTGCTCACATAAGCTCTGACGTCAGCTCCCCACATGCGACTGCTGTTGACAATACCACCCCAAATTTTTCTGGCCTCCCACAATCGTTCGTAGGAACTATTGTTTTTAAATCCAATGTAAAAGGCCACCGCAGTACCAATTAGCGAAATGGGCAGCCAAGGAATGCTGATCCAATCTAGTGGGGTGTATTTCAAAATCAGGGTTGCCAGCGCTGACCATGCAAGTAGCCAAAGCATATGGCCCCCGGAAAACCGCAATACGCTGGTAAAGTTGAAATTTTTATTGACGTACATATTATGGGAAGTTTTTTATCAGCACCAAAATATAAAATAAAGTACTAAAGCTTAAGCTTGTTGGTTTGGTTCAATGGTTTATCGACTAACTACGCTTCCATCACCCAACCTGCCATACATAAGGCCGTTACTACAAAATAGACTACAGCTAAAAATGAACTTAATTGTATTTGACATAGACGATACTTTGACAAACAGCGAATACCAACATCAATGGGCTTTTGTCAAAGCCATGAAAGAATTTGGTATTTCGGAAATCAATCAGAATTGGATAGAGTATAAGCATCATACAGATAGCTATATTTTAAAGGAAAACTATGAAAACAATCATGCTGACAAGTTTGACTTTTCATTTATCCAGGATTTTGAAAAGCGAATGACTCAATTAATTCTTGGATTAAAAACAGCTTCAGAAATCAAAGGAGCGAAGCAAATACTCAATTTCATTACTAATGAAAGCGATTATGCTATTTCCTTTGCAACAGGCTCACTACTAGAACCTGCATTCATAAAACTTGATCAGGTAGGCATAGAGTATCATAAAGAATTGGTAGTGGGTTCAAACGAAATCTATGAAAGAGAAGGAATTGTTAAAATGGCAATTGAAAAATCAAGGGAATTTCATAACGTAAAATCATTTGAAAATATCATTTCGGTTGGAGATGGAATTTGGGACATGACAACCGCCCGCAATATAGGAGTGAATTTCATCGGAATCGGAATGGAAAATTATCAAGACTTTAAAAACGCCCAAATTAAAGTGCACATCAAAGATTGGCATGAATTTGACTTAAAGCAGGCAGAGCAAAAATTAGGCATTAGCAATGCCATTGCCGATAACTAGATGTATGAGCAATAGCTTTTAAAATAGGTAATCGCCTAATACAAAATAGGGTTTGCTATTGCTATTTATTCGAGTTGTCTACTTTTATACCTTATCAAAGACGAGCAAACAACCATGAATGCAAGCAGCTTTTTTCTTGTCAATACATTTACCCACAAGTTGCTTAAAGGTAACCCCACCCCCATTTACGTACTAGAAAAGCCTATTTCGAAAGAAAATATGCTATCTATGGCTAGTAAATTCAATATGCTGGTTACTGTTTTTGTGGTCAAATCTCAAAAATTGAATATTTATAAGATACGATATTTCACTAGTACAGGTGAGATACCAGCCTGTGGACATGGGACCCTTGGAGCTGCATATATATTATTGAAGAGATTACCAGATACCGTTACTGTACAGCTTGTGACTATCGAAAATACCATTATTGCCGCAAACCAAGACAACCTGCTAACCTTTGTTCAATATCCTAGATTCAAAAAAAAGCATACTGCTGTAAATTCTAAAATAAATTCTGCACTAGGGATCAAAGCATTCAAGACTTATTTCATCTGTGAAGAGCTTGAGTCATTGTTTATTGAAGTAGAAACTGAAGCAGAATTAAACGCAGTAAAACCTGATTTCAAGAATCTAGTTGATGCCTCAAATGAAATCAAAGAAGTAGTGGTTATGAGCAAATCTGATAGTGATCCTTTTGACTTTTCACTACGCTCTTTTTGTCCATGGATTGGAATAAACGAAGACGCTGTTACTGGGTCTATTCATTCCGTATTGGGGCATTTCTGGCAAGAAAAGTTGGGCAAAAATAGACTAGTAGTCAGACAGAACTCTGAGAGAGGTGGAAAGGTAATTATTGAATCTTTGGATGAATCCGTTAAAATCGGAGGATATTGCGAAATATTAGAAGGTCAAGTTTAATCCCATGAAAAAAGCGGTAATCGTGACGTTTGATAAATTCACAGATGTATTGATGAATGCAGCGAGGCTGACTTTTACCTATTCTAGTACAAACTCGGTTACTATAAAACCATGGTCAGAGGGATAGGTGATCTTCTCTTGATTGAGCCGGATTGGTTCCCCAAAAAATGCCATGTAGGTTTCTGAGGAAATGGGCTTGATTCCTCCTTTGTAAAATATGTAATCAATTCGATGGGAATCCATGGCATCTTTACTATCCCAGGTTATGCCAGGATGCCAGATTGGATTTGGATTTATCTCCCGGTATGAATCTATCAAACCTATGTCCTCCAAGACCTTGGTGGTGTACCATGGAACTATTAAATCATTGTGCATACTTTTAGTTTCATGGCCCCAATCCAAATGAGAGGGTGTGTTAAAGTCTCCTCCGATAATTAGTGGTATGGAATCGGCCGCTGCGGCGTACTTTTTTAAAGATGGAAGTACTTTTTGCAGCATTTGATATTTTTTGCCGGTTTTTTCCCATATCAACAGATCTTCAACAGTTTTGCCCAGGTGTTCAGGGGCATCAACCCAAGGTTCATAATGAAACCAGTTGGAGAATACATTAATTTTCCTGCCTTCCACCAGCACTTCTATTCCACCCAAATAAAATGGATATTCGGTATCGATACGCTTGCCGAATGGATATTTGGAATAGATAGACAAGTTGATGCTTTGATCGTCAAGTTCGGTTCCTGGCTGCGCAATCAAATGAAAGTGGTAACCCAAGGCTTGGGCAATCATTTTACCAGACCCATAGGTCTCTACCATCATCACAATATCAGGATCGATAGCTGCAATGATATCGATCACCCGCTGTGGTCCTTCTGCCAGATCATTACCACCGTGCAAAATGTTCCAGGCCATCACCTTTAGCTTTAGACTCCTCTTATCATTTTGAGCCGGGCTCTGCGGTGCCGTTAATAATAACACGGTGCATAGCGCGATCAAAGTATAGGTCCATTTCATTTAGTAAGAATTTTTGAAAAAATAGATTAAATAATTGGTTTGTGCCATTTTACCGACAGCTGCTAAAGCGCTTTGAAGAAAGTTGAGTATCCCAAACTTGATATAAAGTAAAGCAAGTCCAGTATGCCCCAAAGTGGTAAATAATCTGCCTAACTTGTAGGTCTGTTCTGCCTTGTGCAGTGGTAAGCATATCCCAATTACTTTGGTAGACCATTAGTAGTTCCGTAGTAGTTAACCGTTAAGCCCACTGCATACCCTAAAGCAGTAATTAGGGCATAAAATCGGATTGACTTTTGACCCGGAAAAATCCCCCATTTAAAGCCATACTGATGAGCATCAAATCCCTAATAGGGCTAAGCCACGGATCACATCTAAAGAATTGATCCTTTCAATTTGAGTGCCAGACCCAAGAGAAGCTTGATTGGTTGTCATTGAATACTAGAGAGTTGCTCTGGAGCCTAGTATAAAAATATTTTTACGAATTGCCTAAAGCAATAGGCTTCTGGATCCGATAGAATTTTGTAGGCTTCCCTTCTTCGGTCCT
The DNA here is from genome assembly GCA_028289505.1 of Cyclobacteriaceae bacterium. Lineage (GTDB taxonomy): Bacteria > Bacteroidota > Bacteroidia > Cytophagales > Cyclobacteriaceae > SZUA-3. Next base: position 6,486 of record JANQPK010000225.1, on the reverse strand, counting down.
TTTTTCGAAATACTCCATTCCAAGACTTTCAGCCACTTTTTGAGATTCAATATGCGCTTCATCGGTTGCGGCAAGCAGATAGGAAAAACCCAAGCTGTCCAAGGCATAACGGATCACAGCAGCAGCGGCCTCCCTGGCAAATCCCTGCTTAGTGAAAGCTGGCAACAAGGCATAAAGAAGTTGGGGTTGCGGCTCATCAAAAAAATACCACAAGCCTGTATAACCTATTACCTGTGAGCGCCCAGGTATTTTAATTTTCCAAAGTCCGTATTTGTTTTCGGCGAAGTGTTTCTCGTTTTGTAAAACAATCTGTTCGGCAGTTAAGTCATCAATCATCTGATCATCCCACAGGAACTTTCGAACAAATGGGTCATTATTCAGGTGAAGGAAAAGAGAAACATCGCCCTGGCAGAACGGTTCTAGTAATAACCTTTCAGTTTGAAGCTCCAAACTCAAACCGCACTACCCCCCCTTTCTTCAGTCCTGATTCGAATACACTCTTCCAACTTAGTGATAAATATTTTACCATCACCAACTGTACCTCCATTGGTCTTGGCGGCTTCGATGATGGTATTCACGGTGGTATCCACATAATCATCATTTACCGCGATCTCCATTTTAATCTTGGGGGTTAAATTCGGTATGATTATTCGACCACGATAAATCTCTTCCCTTACTTGCTGTCCGTGACCGGATACACGGCTTACGGTTATTCTGCTGATATCTGCATGCATCAATGCCTCGCGCACTTGGTCCAGCTGACTTTCTCTTATAATTGCGGTTATCAATTTCATTGTATTCTAATTTGGGTTAAGCATACCGTATCCCCTTTCACCATGGTAAACGTTGTCAAGACCCTTCATTTCATTCTGGGGGGTAGGTCGTAATGTCATGACTTTATCCAGGATCCAAAGCAAAATCAAGGTCATAATAGCGGCATAACCGATAGCGATTAAAACGGCTACCACCTGAACCCAAAGTTGCTGCATCACACTCCAACTACCACCAGCGGCAGCAGCAGCTTCTTCCATCCAGCTTTTTCGTATAAAAAACGTCAACAAGATAGCACCAACAATACCGCCAACACCATGGATTCCAAAAGCATCCAGGGAGTCATCATAACCCATACGATTCTTTAGAATTATTGCATAATAGCATACTAAGGAAGCCGCTATTCCTAGCACCAGGGCACCACCAGGTTGTACTACTCCGGCTGCAGGAGTTATGGCCACCAATCCGGCTAAAATTCCACTGACAAATCCAAGCGCAGTAGCCTTACCCTGATGTATACCTTCAATCACAATCCAGCTCAAAGCTCCTGCTGCGGCAGCAATCTGTGTCACAGTCAGGGCCTGGGCCGTACTTAATCCACTGGTGATACTACTACCAGCATTAAATCCAAACCAACCCACCCATAGCAATCCCGCACCTATCATGGTCATCACCAGGTTGCTAGGTGACATATCATCAGATGGATAACCTCTTCTGGCACCTAAGTAAAGAGCGGCAACCAATCCGCTTACACCCGCGGAGATATGCACAACCGTACCACCGGCAAAGTCAATGGCTCCATTAGATCCCAGATTAAAAAGGAAGCCGTCTTCAGCCCAAACCCAGTGACATAATGGGTTATATACCAGCAAGCCCCACAAGGCAATGAAAATACAATAACCCTTAAATTGAATGCGCTCCGCAAAAGCACCCGCAATCAGGGCCGGAGTTATGATAGCGAATTTACCTTGAAACATAGTAAATACGTATTCGGGTACTCCACCACTCATAATGGTAGTATCTATACCTGACAAGAGGACGTACTCAGAGTTCCAGCCAAACCACCCCCCCAGTACATTGGGCCCAAAACACATGGCATATCCGCAAATCACCCATAATACACTCATGATACCCATGGCGGTAAAACTGTGCATCATGGTACCCAGTACATTTTTGGTACGTACCAGACCGCCGTAAAACATAGCCAGTCCAGGTACCATCAGTAAGACCAGGGCAGTTGAAGTTAGCATCCAAGCGGTAGCCCCGCTGTCAATCTCCACCCCGTCGTTGCCAAGCAACACCGGCGAGGCTGATAACATGAAGACTGACATCAATAACAATCCTTTTTTCATTCGTAGGGGATTTTTTGTTCAGTTTTAAAATCAGGCGGGAATATCGAAAAAATTAGCAATACATAGCAAATTCAATTTAGAGGAAAGGCTTCTCTCGTTCCCACAATTTAATGTCGGAAACTGATAAAAAGTACTGGGGATCAAACTCTAACATGGCATTGATCAAGCTCAATTTTTCGAAATCACCAAGGTCGGTAATCTTGATGTTTGTCGTTTGTATTACCCCTTCGGAAAGCAGCTTTGCCCGTTGCGTACCCTCCAACAATGGTATCTCCGGGGTATACCAATTGGTTCCGTCAAATAAGGCCACATTACTGTAACTGGTGTCCGTAAGCATGCCATCAATAGTTATCAGCACGTCATCACAAGCCTCTCTGAGTTGATAAAGTTGGTCTAGCATCGAGCGGTCCTGATACTTAAACTGATAGTCAAATGGTCTGCATTCAATTTGTTGCAGGGATTTGACAGATTTCCGATGATATGGTACATATTCCACCGGGCCTAATGATCTTCCATAGGGTACCCTGCATTTTACAACTCCATGGCGATAGTTTTCCGGTATCTGTAGGTAAGATGCCAATTCCAGAACTTCTCCGGTAATATCCAACTGTCTCAGGGATCGATCTACTCGTTGCTGATGCCATTTCAGGTTCATTACCTGGCCATCAATCACTTTTATGCTTTCAAATAATGGGTACATACACCTTGTCGATCATTTCCTGATATTCTGATTCCCATTTACTGTTGACCGTAATACCGCCACCGCTTTTGTAGACCAGACCTTGCGGAGTTTGTTCCATAAACCGTATCATCACTCCGCTATCAAACTTCTCACCGTCAAATAGTCCCACTATTCCAGTGAAAAAACCCCTATGATAGCCCTCAACGCTTTTGATTATTTCTATGGTCTTTTTCTTGGGAGCTCCTGAAATGGATCCCGCAGGTAGTATCTTTTCCAGGAGATCTCCCAGTTTAGGCCAGTATTGAGGCAGTATCTCTCCGCTGATTTTACTGCTCACCTGAAATAAGTCAGATTGTGCGGTTTTTACGGTCTCCACATAACGATAGGATATCACCTTAACATCTCGGGCAACCATGGCCAGGTCATTGCGAATAAGATCTACAATGGTCAGGTGCTCTTCCTCCTCCTTTTGATTCCGCAGTATCGCTCTTTTTGCATCAGGAGCACTGGTTCTGATAGTTCCTTTCATGGGAAAAGAGGCGATCATACCTTGCTCGATGGTTATAAAGGGTTCTGGTGAAAAGGTGATAAAACGGTCTTTAAGCCACACTTTATATTTCGCATGACTGATACCGAAGATCTGCTTTAAACTGAGGTCGGTTTCAACACTGGTGGGAAATGTTAGATTGAGTAGAAATGAGTCACCATAGTGCAAATGCTGCTGTACCTTTTCAAATGCAGTACGGTAGCGATTCTGAGACACCGGATGCTTGCGCCAATTAGGAATGGATACAGGGTTTTCGGTTACTTCAATATTGGATTTACCATTGATACTGAAAAGCAGTTTTGCACTATCAATCTGATCCAGTGGGAACACCATAGGTTCAGACTTGCCAAAATCAACCAAACACAAGTAGGGAATGCCGGCTGCAGTGAAACTATTTATTTGCTCAAAACCTGATTTCAACATCGAAAGGAGTACCTTAATGCGCTAAAACAAAATTAGGATTCTTGAGAGTATTAGTGGTCGACAATTATGATTCTTTCACTTACAATATAGTGGATTTGCTACGATCCCTGAGGGTCCCTGAGATCAAAGTAGTCTACAACGATCGGCTTAAATGGAACCAGGTAGACCAATTCCATAAGATCTTAATTTCTCCTGGTCCTGGAACACCGGACGAAGCAGGAATGCTAATGCCTTTCATCGAAAAGTATCATAAAACTAAATCCATCCTAGGCATTTGTCTGGGGCATCAGGCCATAGCACAAGCCTTCGGTGGTCAACTGATCAACCTTAATAAACCACGACATGGGAAAACCCTAGTGATGAATATCCTAACCACGGATCCCTTGTTCTCAGGGTTCCCAGAGGAAATAGCGGGAGGATTATACCACAGCTGGAGTGTCGACCCATCTACCTTACCCCCTGGATTAGAAGTTATTGCCTTCAGCGATGAAGACGTCATGGGCATCAGACATCGCAACTATGACCTGACAGGCCTTCAGTTCCATCCAGAATCCTATGCCACACCGCTGGGGGCCGCTATCATCAGCAATTGGCTTTATGGTAGTGTTTAGTTTTTAATGTTCGATTATTAGTCGGTATCCGGGCCTGTAACCAGAGACCAGAGATCTGAGATCAGAGATCAGAGACCAGAGCTAGCTTCTCACCAGTTCGACCACAGTGATTTCAGGCGTAATACCCACCCTGCCCGGCAGTCCAATGTATCCGTATCCTCGGTTGACGTATATGTACTGAGAGCCATTTTGGTATAGCCCTGCCCATTGCTTGTAAAGGTATTGAGAGGGGCTCCATCTGAAATTACCAGCTTCCAGACCAAACTGAAATCCATGGGTATGTCCAGAAAAGGTAACATCGATATCGGGATAATCAAGCACTTGAGCCTCCCAGTGGCTGGGATCATGCGATAGCAACAGTCGAATGGCGGCTTCCTCGGTGCCGGTGTAGGCATCATTTATCTTGCCATATTTGGAAAACCGTTTAATGCCCCAGTTTTCCACCCCCATGATGGCAAGAGATTCACCATTCCGAGTGATGATCTGATTTTCATTCCGTAGCAAATTCCACCCTAATTCCTGGTGGGCCGCCAGCATAAGTTGAAAGTCCTGTTGCTTTGCCTCTAGTGAAGGCCATTTCGCATAGTCTCCATAGTCATGATTGCCTAATACTGAATAAACACCAAGTGGAGCTTTCACTTTCTGGAATATGCCAAAATAATCGTGGACTTCTTTGGCGGTGCGATTAACCAGGTCACCTGTAAAGAAAACTACATCTGGTCGTTCCTGTAAAAGTAGATCTACCCCCCCTACTACTTCAGATTGCTGGTCGTAGCTCCCGGCATGAATATCCGATATTTGTCCAATTTTTAACCCATGAAACGCCTTTGGCAGATTGGGCAGCGGTATACGAACCCGTCTTACCTGATAATCGTAGGCTCGATTGATAATATTAAATCCTTTAATAAGTAACGGCACGGAAGCGGTTAATAAGGTGGCTTTTACTATGAACTGCTTCCTGGAGATTCTCGGCCCCGCAGATGGTTCGATCTGGTTTGAAGTTATAGTTGGTTTCCACTTCTGATAAATGTTTTGTACAAACTTAAGTCCATTATCTAAAATCAGAAAAATGAACATCAGCAGCTTTACCGCCAAATTAAAGATAATAAAAGCTACAATAGACCGGTTACTTTGCAGCTTTATGTCCATGAAAATCCAGTCAAGGAAACAGAAACAGAGAAAAACCGCCAGACACAATATCAGATAAATCCAGCTCAAGTATCTCCATTTTGTGGTCCTCAACGCCGGAAAGGACCTGATCAACAACAGATAGAGCACTATGTCAAAAATGACAATGCCCAACAGCATAACCAATCTGGTGAGGGAATCAGACATCCGGGTTTGATTAGTTACCTAATCCCAATTTTCGATTAAGACCATCAGTCAGCAGATACATAACCGGTACGATTACCAGGGTTAAAAATGTAGAAACAGTCAACCCAAAAATGATAGTCCAGGACATCGGGCCCCAGAATATTACGTTGTCTCCACCAATGTAGAAATCAGATTGATAGCTGCCCATGAAACTGAGGAAATCGATGTTTATACCTATTGCCAGAGGTATTAATCCCAATATGGTGGTTATTGCAGTCAGGATAACTGGACGCAACCTGGTTTTACCCGCGCTGACAATCGCTTGGACAGTATCTTCTCTCCCAAGTCTCCCGGTAATACCCAGCTCCTGCTTTAACCTTTTCTTGCTCAACTCAATAAAATCGATTAGAACAATAGCGTTGTTTACCACGATCCCTGCCAACGAGATAATACCCACCATACACATAATTATTACGAAATCCATATTGAAAACCACCAAACCCAGAAATACCCCTATGGTTGAGAATAGTACGGAGGTCATAATAATAAACGGTGCAGAAACCTTGTTGAACTGCGACACGATAATTAAGAAAATCAGGAATACGGCAAGCATCAATGCTCTACTAAGAAAGGCCATTTCTTCAGCTTGCTTCTCTTGTTCTCCTGAAAATTTTATCTCGTAGCCTGCTGGCATGGGGTGATCTGCTAATAGCAGCTTAATTTCGTCGTTGACAGCAGTGGGATTATATCCACTCAAAACGTTGCTACTTAAGGTTACTACTCTTT
>JANQPK010000189.1 GCA_028289505.1 Cyclobacteriaceae bacterium | reverse complement strand
AAGAGAATGAAACTGCACTTAAGAGTATAAATGATGCTTTCAATGGTATAAAAACCGTTAAAATATATGCTGCAGAACCTTTGTTTTATAAAAGGTTCGAAGGTGCATCGTTAAGGTTGATATCCATGTATCCTAAGATCAATATCATTTCCACTGCGCCCAGATATATTATTGAGATCATTGCGTTTGGGGGCATTCTTGGGGTAATCCTTTTATTCCTTATTACCGGCAAGGATTTACAACACATATTACCTATTCTAAGCCTTTATGCATTGGCGGGTTATAGATTGCTGCCTTCTCTGCAAAAAGCTTTTGCCGCTGCTTCAAGTGCCAGGCATTCTTTCGCCATCGTCGATAATATTTACCAGGATTTACAAGAAGCTGCAAAAAAACAACCACCGTCTAGAAGTGTAAAACCCGTGGTAGAAATGCCCCTGTTTGCCAGTGAAATCCTATTTCAGCATGTAAAGTTTAATTACAGCGAAAAAGTGGTTTTCGAAGATTTGAACCTGAGTATTAAAAAAGGTAGTACCGTGGGGTTAGTTGGTTCAATTGGTTCAGGGAAATCCACCCTGATCAACCTCATTGCAGGGCTTATAAAACCGCAAGAGGGTGATATAAGAGTGGATGGCACCGTATTAAATGACCAGAACATAGAGTCCTGGAAATCGCAAATAGGATATGTACCACAAGAGGTGTTTCTCTTCGACGACACCATCTACAGAAATATTGCAATGGGGGTCGAAGACAGTGCTATTGACATGAATAAGGTGGAAGAAGCCGCTAAACTGGCTCGTATTCATGATCTGATCATCAATGACCTTCCCGATGGATATTATAGTAAGGTGGGAGAAAGAGGAGCACGGTTAAGCGGGGGTCAACGCCAGCTGATGGGACTTGCTAGAGCCATCTATCGCAACCCTGAACTATTGATTCTGGACGAGTCCACCAATGCCCTAGACAACATCACGGAAAGCGGCATAATTGAGTCACTGAGTAATTTGTCGGAAGACCTCACTACCATCATTATTGCACATAGGTTGACTACAGTCAAGCATGTGGATCGAATTCTTTTCTTACAGGATGGCAGGATTGTAGATGAAGGGAGTTACGACACATTATTGGATAAGAATCAAGTATTTCGAGAACTGGCTAGAATTTCATAACCATTAAATGACGAAGATTTGAAAAGATTTCTACAAACTTTCTGGTTAGCCGTGTTCATGGGATTCTCCGGAACAGCGTTAGCCCATGCACCCAATCAGAGCTATATTTTTCTGAGGATTAATGCCAACAGTATAGAGGGAAGATTTGAAATAACCAGCGAAGACCTCAATACTGCACTGAATCTGGGCTTGGCCTATGAACTGACCAAAGCTGATTTAGCCCCTCATGTACAGGCCATTCAGCGTTATTACCTGGAACGAACATCGTTTTCCTCAGAGCGTGGTGACCATAATGTCCTATTCGGTGAAGTTGACAATCTACCTGTGTTGATGGGCGATTCCACTGCAAATTTCATTCAGATCCCATTTACGCTTTCCAACACCGAGGAGGTACCTGAAAAGCTCAAGATTTACTACAATTTACTGTTTGATAAAGATCCACTTCATGCTTGTATGCAGGTGGTGGAATACAACTGGAAGGCTGGAGTTTATAATGAAGAAGCCAACATTACCTTAATGTTTGATCCCAATACTGTTGAAGGTACTTTAGACTTAACCGAAGATTCCATATTTACTGGTTTCAAAGCCATGATAGGCAGTGGCATGCACCATATATTCATCGGATTGGATCACATACTTTTCCTCCTAGCTTTACTACTACCCTCGGTGGTTTACAGGTCATCAAATCGCCAGGAATTTCTCAACACCGGTCAACTAAATGCAGTGGTTTTCCCTGCCTTCTTAAAGCCTTATGCAGAGGTATGGGAGGCCAATGAAAGTTTCAAGGTCTCATTCATTTATGTGATTAAAATTGTAACCTTTTTTACCATAGCGCACTCCATTACACTTAGCCTGGCTGCGTTGGATTTGGTCCGACTACCTTCGGCTTTGGTCGAATCGATTATTGCCCTTTCAATTGCTCTGGCAGCCCTGAACAATATATACCCCTTGTTGGAGAAAGGAAAAGAGTGGATTATCGCATTTCTATTTGGCTTGTTCCATGGCTTTGGATTCGCTAGTGTACTAGCTGATATTGGTCTGGGTAGTGATTATCTCACCTGGTCATTGTTGGGCTTTAACATAGGAGTAGAAATTGGCCAACTGATCATTGTACTGATTATGTTTCCGGTACTTTTCTTGCTTAGAAAAACCAAGTACTACAAACCAATCCTGATCTATGGGTCAATCTTTCTGATTTTGGTGGCCTTGAACTAGTTTTCCGATCGAAGCCTGGGAACTGACCTGCCTCTAGACAATATTGTAGAAAAAATTTACAATAAGTTTCTGCGACTAATTCTATAGTGTATGACTGCTGAGTCCCGCAACTTTAAACAGCAACCCGCTGCTGACTCAAAGCTAGACCAGTGGTTAAGTCGAAAAAAGACCAAGACACAGGATCAGTCTTTGATAAAAAAGCTACCAGATAACCAGCTTGCCCCACTCTCCTACGGTCAATTGAGATTATGGTTCTTACAACAACTGAATCCGGGCAACCCTTTTTACCATTATGCGGAACGTTGTACAATTCAGGGTGAGCTGGATAATATACACCTATTGGATTGTTTCGAGAAAATTGTTGATAGACATGATATTCTAAGAACTACCTTTCACGAATCAAATGGAAGCCCTTGGCAGCAGGTTAACCCAACCTTAGCTCCTGAGCGAATAGAGCTCGACCTATCCGGCTTAAACAGATCCGAAAAACACCGTAGGATTGATGGAATAACCCTGGAGCAAGCCACCCGGTCCTTTGACTTGGTAAACGGTCCATTGATACGCATTGGACTCTTCTCAATTGATGAACAATGCCATGAATTGGTCTTGATTATGCACCACATTATCGCAGATCAAGGGTCAATGGAAATAATTCGAGAAGAGTGGGCTGATCTCTACCGAGGCAAGGACAATGACCCCCCAACCGGCTATCGGTATGTTGATTTTGCTTTTGATCAACGCCAGCAAACCGTGAACAAGGTAAATCAAGAATACTGGTTGCAGAAGCTGGCCGGAGATTTACCAAGACTTGAGTTCCCGACTACTCAAAAGAAAAAACCAGGTAACGACCCTTATCAGGGAGCTTACCATCAATGGAGTATTCCCACCCAAACGGTTGCTGGTTTAAAGGAACTTAGCAAGCAAAGCGAAGCCACCATGTTTGTACTGCTACTTAGTGTATTCAAGGTGTTGCTATATCGATATACCGGAGAATCTGATATTTTGGTGGCAACCCCTGTTAGTAATCGCAATCAGCTGTACTTAGAAAAGATGATTGGTTTCTTCAATGAGACCATGGTCTTGAGAGATCAGCTTACCGGTAGCATGAGTTTTTCCAGACTGATTAAAGAAGTCCAGTCAACCGTATTGGACGCTTTTTCTCACCAAGACATTCCTTTCGAATCAGTTGTTAAAGAACTAAAGCCCGATCGCCTCGCCAGCAGCAATCCATTATTCCAGGTAATGTTTTTATACCATAAGACGCAGGACACTCCATCGCTAGGCCCTGATCTAAAATGGGAGCACCGATCGGTTGATATCGGCGTATCTAAGTTTGACCTGACGCTACATTTCCACGAAGATCATGATCAGCTTACGGCATTTTTTGAATACTCACATAACCTGTTCGATCTGGAAAT
>JANQPK010000184.1 GCA_028289505.1 Cyclobacteriaceae bacterium | reverse complement strand
TCAGGGACCAATAAATAAATCCTCCGACAGTATTTCTTCAGACGGGCTAATGTTGACGAAGTTTACGCTGTTACGCGCCTCGGTTGGGACTCCGTCTTGCTGTTGGTGCCAGGTTAGAGTAGTTGGTAATTTGAGTCCATTAACAGTGGTCCAATCTGAGTATGCAATCCAACTAAAATCTGTGGATTTTTCTTTACTGAAATAGGTTGCAGTATATCCGAGCCAGGCCATTTCAAAAGAGTCGGGATGGTAGAATAGCAAATACTCATCTTTAGGGCTGGTCCCTATGCCTTCATCGTAAGAAATGGCAATCCCCGGATATTCAGTTCCCTGTACTATCAATGGATCAATCTGCTGGTAATTAATACCTGGATCTGCCAGCACAAATGGCATGGCATAAAAGTAGAACATTAGATTATGATAAAACTCCGCATTCCCTTTGTAAGTGGTATCCGCATCTACCCATACATCTTGCCCATCATAACCCATCACGAAATTAGCCCCCTCCACCCGATCTAGCCGATTCTGGAGTTGTATAAAGTGCTTTTCATTCTGCTGGTCCTTCTCGATTTCAAAATACAAAGATTGCATGTTGCGCCACTGTGCCAGACCTCCATGAGCTTGCAGTACCTTTAGCATGGCCTCCGGATAGTTTTCAGCGGGCTGCTCAATTGCGCTTGAGGAAGTTTCCAATTTAGACCTATCTGGTGTTTGACAGGCCAACATGAATAAAAGAAATACCACCCCAATCAAACTTATTCCTGTATTCATCATTCTACTTTAAATATATCATCAGAAACTCCGGTATTGAGTTTTATATTAACGATCTCGGCCTCCATAACTTGAGGTCCCATTCCTATCTTAGCTTTGTAGGGAAATTTCACTCCGTCCACCTCCTGATAGTCCTGATACTCGACTGACTGGGTGAAACTTCCTTGTGGAGTATCTAACGTGGTACTCTCCTTTAACTTTAAACCTGAATCTTTGGAGAAATAGGAATAGGACTTTTTGCCACTGGGCTGCTCAACCTCTACCACATAGCTCTCTTCTTCTCCTACTTTCTCCAGTCCAGTCAAGGTCAGTTTTACACCCAATTCCTCATAGGAAATCTCAGGGACAATCCTGGATTCAATTATCGATTCCTGTACCCGTTTCTGGTCAAGTGGTTTACTTTGACCTTGCACTACCTCAACCCCATTAGCACCGTTAAAAACCATCTTTTGGAACTCCATCTCTCCTGCAGTAACGGATTCGAATGACTTATTTGGCGCTTTGCGAATGCTGGTTATTTTGAGTTCAAGCCCTTGCATGGAGGCTTGCATTACTTGGGTAATATCTTTTATCTCCTGAATTTTCTCCACACCACCCAATGCTTGCAAGTAGTTCTGTATAATCTGCTGAACCCCAATTTCCCCGGACAGATCTTCCGCTGAAGTAGGGGTATAGGTTTCTCCATAGATATCATAGTACTTCAGCGGTCCAAATTGTTTAAGGCCTTCCGCCACATCAGCGGCCTTACCTACCACCAGGACATATGCGTTATCCGGCCTAATGTATTTTTGGGCCATTGCTTGAACATCCTCAACTGTGACACTCTCCAGTCGCTTGAGATAATTGCTGTAATAGTCCTCAGGAAGATTATACCGTTCTTTATTGATAGCAAAGCGGGCTATGGTGGAAGGACTCTCTAACGACCTGCCAAAACTACCATTGATGTAGTTCTTGGTTGACTGCAATAGCTCTTCCTCAACTGGCTGGTCTCTGATTCTCTTCATCTCATTGAAAAACTCCACAACCGCACTATCGGTTACTTCGTTTCTTACGTCAGCTCCTGCGTTAAATGAACCTACCAAGCGGTCGCTGGACAAGGATGAGTAGGCCCCATAGGTGTACCCATGGGTTTCCCGTAAATTTTGAAAGAGGTAGGCGCTTGACCCAACCCCAAGAATGGTATTCATTACTCTTGAGGGCAACACATCAGGATGTCCTGTAGGAAGCTGTATGGGATAGGTTATGCTAATAGTTGATTGTACTGATTGAGGCCGATCCACCATTGCCACCATGGTTTGGGGTGGAGCAGTTGGCCGAGAATATTCATGCTTTGGCGGATCAGCTGCTTCCCAATCGCCAAAATATTCTTCTACCAAACGTTGTGCTTCCTGTTTATTAATATCTCCCACAATGGCCAAGTAACCGATATTTGGTTTGAAATAAGTATTGTAAAATTGTCGGCAAGATTCGATATCTATTTTGGAAACGGTCTCCTCTGTAACCAGTTCCCCATATGGGTGATCTTTACCATACCGAAGCACACCTCGTACGTTTCCTGCGATAGAGCCTGGGTCATCTTTGTTAGCCTGAATACCTGAAATGGTTTCAGTTTTAATTTTTTCCAGCTCCTCTTCAGGAAAGGAGGGTCTGAGTGTAACATCAGCCATCAATTCCAAAACCTTTTCCTTATGTTTCGAAAGCGAAGAAGCATAGACACTGGATGCTGAGGTAGAAAAACTGGCACCAATAAAGTCTATCTCCTCGTCGAGCTGGGACTTGGTCCTGCTGGTGGTTCCACGAGAAAGTAACTGGCCAGCTGCAGATATAAAGCCAGCATTCTCCCCCTCGAATATCGGATCGAGATCTAACACTAAAGAAAAGGCTACTCTGGGGAGCTTGTGATTTTCCACTACGAACACTTTCAATCCATTCTCCAAGATAAAAGTCTCCGGAGATCCGAGCTTAATTTCCGGGGCGGGACCAGGCTCTGGTAATTTGCTCCTGTCCAGTACTTGATTTTCACCCTCTTGTATCGTTGCTTGAGTTTGTGCAACTTCATTTTGCTGATTCGGATCATCAAGCCTAGTGGTAGTTTTGGTGGTAGAACAGGAAACCAGCACCAACACTATCATCAATTGGTAAATAATACTTTTCATGGGATTAGCCTTCATTGTCGATTTCTGTAGTTTCTGGTTGTTGCTGTGCTGACTTGGGTAGATAGTAGAGTACCACTCTGTTTTCCTTGGTCAAATATTTATTTGCTACCCTCTGGATATCCTCTCGAGTGACCTTCATATAGCGCTCTATTTCTGTGTTAATTAAATTGGCATCTCCATAGTACATATGATAATTGGCTAGACTTTCTGCGATACCCGCTACCCTACTATTGCCACTAATGAAATCATTCTCGATCTGATTACGCAATTTTTGAAACTCCTTCTCGGAAATAAGCTCATTCTTAACCTTATCATATTCTGCCTCCATAGCAGCCTCCAAATCTTCTGGGCTTACACCAACATTAGCAATTCCGTATGCAATGGTAACTCCGGGGTCTTCCAGGTTCAATGGGAATGCCCCTACTGCCACTGCTTTCTGTTGCTCATCCTTAATCGCTTTGGAGAACCTGGAACTTTCTCCTTGCGACAATAATTGAGACAGCATGCTCACAGCATAGTAGTCTTCGGTTCCCAATTCCGGGATATGATAGGATTGAATCACAGCAGGTAACTGGATGTTATCATAAACAACATCCCTGATTTCTTCCGTCTTGATTGGCTCCACTTCAGTAGGCCTAGGGATCTCATGTCCCCCTCTGGGTATTTCGGAGAAATATTTATCAACTAATTTTCGAGTGTTCTCAATATCGATATCTCCGGCAATAGATAACACTGCGTTTTCTGGCACGTAGAATGTTTTATAGAAATCCATAAATTCACTGTCGGTAGCTGCGCTTATATGCTCCATGGAGCCAATTGGCATCCATTGGTATGGATGTACGGTATACGCCCTGCTAAATACTTCCTCCCATATACTTCCATAAGGTTGATTATCATAACTGGTACGCCGCTCCTCCTTCACCACCTGCCTCTGAGTTTCAATCCCGATTGAATCTATTTTGGCATGAAGTAGTCTTTCGGATTCCAAATACAAACCCAGCTCCAATTGGTTAGATGGCAATACTTCATAGTAATAGGTACGGTCATGAGAGGTATTGGCATTTAGGGTTCCTCCGGCTCCGGTAACTATATTCATGTACTCACCCCGACCAATATTTTCTGAACCTTCGAACAATAGATGTTCAAAAAAATGAGCAAATCCTGTTCGTTCAGGGTCTTCATTCTTTGACCCTACGTGATACATAATACTTACTGCCACTATAGGGGTAGAATTATCCTGATGCAGTATTACATGAAGCCCGTTTTCCAGGCTATACTCGGTGAACTCTATATTTGGGCTTTGTGCTGAAAGGGTAATAATACTAGTTAGTACCACTATCATTACTGCTGATAAAAGTTTCATATGCATTTCCTTAAATTCTGTCCTCTAAAATAAACCCATTTTTTAATCACCCCAGGTTATTTTACACCAGCGGTGGTCTATTTAATGATCTCGTAACAGATATTGTTTCACTTCTTTGGCCTGATACCATTGCAACCTGGGTCCGAATTGAGAGACCACTTTAGATGAAGCTAAACTGGCCAGTTTTCCCGCTTGGGCATAACTATGACCATGACTGATGGCATAAAGAAACGCACCAGCAAACATATCACCCGCTCCGTTGGTGTCGACCGCTTCTACTGAGTAAGGCTCAATATCAACAAAAGTATCACCATCAAAAATCATGGCGCCGTTACTACCTTGTGTAATGATAAAAGTCTTAGCTATTTGCTTAAGGGCTTCCCTGGCATCAGCTATGCTCTGGGTCTGGGTATAGGTCATAGCCTCATCCTCGTTGCAGAATAACAGATCAATCCCTGAACCAATTACCTGATCCAATCCCTCTTTAAAGAATTTCACCATATTGGGGTCGGAGAAGGTTAAGGCGGTCTTAACTTGATGCTGATCTGCCAGCCTCCTTGCAGCCACCATACTTTGTTGACTGACATTGGTTGCTACCAGATATCCTTCGATATATAACCAATCGGACTGCTTCAATGCTTCAGGCACCAGTTCCTGCTGCGAAAATTCTGCAGTTATCCCCAGATAAGTATTCATGGTCCGATCGGCATCAGGAGTCACCATAACCAAACAACGACCGGTATGACCAGACGGTCGATCTATCATGGTTAAATTAGAGTTTACACCGGCCGCAATTAGGTCATCCACATAAAAATCTCCCCAGTCATCGCTGGCTACCTTGCAGGAATAAAAACAATTTGCTCCGAATTGACTGGCGGCAATCATGGTGTTGGCCGCAGAACCCCCACTTTGCTTCTTCACCATATGTTTATCTAGGGCTGCGATCAATTCCACTTGTCTGGACTCATCGACCAAGGTCATCATACCCTTTTCAACCTGATGATCGGATAGGAAAGGTACCTCAACCTCGTACTCAATGTCCACCAAGGCATTACCAATTCCGTAAATATGATATTTCATTTTTTGAGTAAGATTTTAAATAAATGGATGGCGCTTGAACTCTTTAGTCTCATCGAAAAGCTTACGGTAGGTAATGTGAGTTTTGGCTATATAACCCCCAACCTGCTCGGCCACCCGCAACATTTTGGGATTGAAGTCACCAATCCAATTCATTTCAAAATCTTCGTATCGATGATAATCATCCTGAACCATTTGTCTAGCAGCCATGATCAAGGCTCCCTCCACTCCCTTACCTTGGTGGGAGGGCACGATACCGAATACCAGTCCAAACATCTTATTGCAGGTCTTACGCCATTTATGCCATACAAACTTCATCTTTCCTATTAGATCAAGTTTCCCGTTTACATGTTTAAAGATCTGATTGACTTCAGGCAGCATGATAAAAAAAGCAATAGGTTCTTCCTGATAATACCCAAACCACACGATCTTTTCGTCAATTATGGGCTTTAATTGGTTGATAATGGCTTTTGCCTGAGCTGAGCTCATATCTGGAACTCCATGCCCGCCCCAGGCCTGGTTATAGATTATCCTGAAATCGTCTGTATATTTATCAACCTTTCGCAACTGCATGTGACGGAATGTATAGCCTGGGTCACGATGAAGCTTCTCTGCCTTTTGTGCCAACTTAGGAGATAAGGGATCTCTGGTTTTTCGACCGTAGGTTAGCTGTTTGAAGTAGGTTTTAAATCCGTAGGCCTCAAACAGATCTTTGTAATATGGGAAATTGTAATGTTGTTGATAATTGGGCTCAATTTCATAGCCATCAACCAATAGACCCCACCACTTATCACGATCGCCAAAATTAATTGGACCGTCCATGGCTTCTATCCCTTTTTGCTCCAGCCATTCTTTACAAGCATCAAATAGCTGAAATGCAGCTTCCTGATCGTTGATGCATTCAAAAAATCCCATGCCTCCGG
Source organism: Cyclobacteriaceae bacterium (assembly GCA_028289505.1). Lineage (GTDB taxonomy): Bacteria > Bacteroidota > Bacteroidia > Cytophagales > Cyclobacteriaceae > SZUA-3. Next base: position 1,123 of record JANQPK010000184.1, on the reverse strand, counting down.
TGGGCTGATCATTTCCTTTATTCTTACTCTTCTGATTTACAAATGCTGCTACGCGACCTATGGTAATTCGCTTATCGTCTACCAGAATCCAGCGCTCCAGTTCCCCTCTCCTGAAAGTTTTATTGGTTTTGGGATCGAAAACATTCTCGATATCCTTATCCAGTGGCCTGATCCAATACTTATTACTTTGGTAAAGACGAATAGGAAGTTCCAGGAATTCCTGACGGGTCTCTTGATTGGTTACTGCTATTAATTGCAAGGTAATTCTATTGAAGCCACCAAATTAAGTGACTTCACAGAAACAAAAAAACCATTAGCCTGCCATTCTATTTTTGATCCAGCCCTGAGTTTCGTGTAAGCCGCATTCTGTCTTGTCGACATCAATCCAACGACCTCGACGCCCGGATCCTTTCTGGGTACAATGGGTACAACCCACAGAATCATAGCCCTGCTTTAGCAGCTCATGGGTGGGAAGCTCAAAAAGCTGTCGATATAGGTTCAGGTCTTCCTTGCTCATATCTATAAGAGGATGAAATTTTAGTAGGGAGCCTTTTTCCTGGAAAATTCCCAAATTTTTTCGATGCATACTCTGAAAGCCCAGCAAACCAGAGACCCAAACTTGATAACCGCTCTTAATTTTGTCCAAAGGCTCTACTTTGTTGATAAAACAACATAAATCCTGATTGAACCGCCAGGTTTGGTTTTCATTGGTGAACTTGTTCTTCTTTGACTCCGCTTTCACCTCAATTACTTTTAACCCTAATTGAGCCACCAGTTCATCCCTGTAGCTTAAGGTTTCTGGAAAATGATAAGAAGTATCAATAAAATGCACTGGATGTCCAGGCTTTACCTTACTAACCAAATGAAGTAATGCCATAGAAGTAGTACCAAAGGAAGAGGTGATGAGAATCTCTTCTTCAGGAAAATCCTTAAAAAGTTGCTCTAATCGCTCCTGAAATGATAAAGATTTATACTTGTTGTTAAGTTCCGTTATCTTCATAACTGTCATTTTATTACTATCTATCAGACACTAACTGAGCTGTATATTCATTCAATTTTTTTACCTTATACTCAAAGGAGACTTTCAGTATAAGGTAAAAAAATTGAATGAATATACAGCTCA
>JANQPK010000176.1 GCA_028289505.1 Cyclobacteriaceae bacterium | reverse complement strand
AAGGGTAAAGTAAAGCCGGGCTATGCTTACACCTTTATTATTGAAAGTGAGAAGGCACTGGCAAAAAGAATAGCCAGTATACCGGTTAAATATGATAAGGTTAGCGCCCGGTATCTTGATCCTGAAACCGCTGCGGTATTTTACCTATTTCAATATATGATAGGCAACACCGATTGGTCAGTACCCGGCTTACATAATATGAAGCTTCTCAAGACCGAGAACGTAACCAGGCCCAACCCCATTCCCGTACCCTATGATTTTGACTATGCAGGTCTGGTAGATGCTTCTTATGCAATTCCAGGAGAACATGTCAATATTAAATCCGTGACCGAAAGAGAGTATATGGGCTATTGCCTCAGTGATGAATATATGAATACAGCGTTTAACCTGTTTATTGAGAAAGAATCTGAGATAATGGCCGCAATCGCCAGTTTTGATCTTATGCCTGGCAATTTGAAAAATAAGTCCTCTGCCTATCTGGAGGAATTTTTTGATATCATAAAGGATCCGAAAAGAAGAGAGCAACGCATGTTGCGGTATTGCAAAAACTAAACTAAACTTCACGATCACTTAATGCTTAAGTAATCATAAGTTTACAAGCTGGTCTTACCTTTACTCTCGATGTAACTGTCTTATTTCTCTATATTCATTCGTTAGGTTAAGCCCGGCTGCAAAAGGCAACTGGGCTTTTCTTTTGATCGGTAATCTACCGTCTACCAGCGTTAAATCCAGATATTAGAGATTATATTTTAGATATTAGATCAAATATGCTACTGGGGTAATCCATTACCCGGAAACTGTCCGATATTTGCCCTCAGCACATTGGCTCCGAACTTTTCATTAATGGCATCAATAAACACATTAGCTGTGATGGCATAGCCTCTGGAATTCGGATGCACACCGTCTTCAGAAAATATCCCGGTAGGAGGTACCAAGGAAGTTGTTACCGCTACTCCATCAATATTGGTTGGGCTATCAGCTACTAAATCCTTGTACGCTTGATTGATGTCGGCCAGGGCGACCCGATCCTCTACTCCAATGGCTTCAATAGTATTGGCTATGATGTCGTTAAATGCGTCTGTGCGTTCCTGTACTAAAGATAGCTCATCGGCAAGTAAAGTGAATTCATCCGCTAAGGGAACGGCTATTCCAATTACACTAAGTGGATTATCGGGATCGGCTAAAGTCCCCAGTACCAAGCCAGCACCTATTCCAATAAGATCTTGGGAGGTAGCCAGCCTCACACTGGGAAGACTAGGCGGGAATGGAGGAGGAAGCCCCACTAATGGGGTAAGCGATTCATCTTCAACCAGAATTCCATTAGCACCAGCAGTAAACTCCACGGTTCGCAAGGCAGCTTCTTCCTGAGAAATTAGCCCTAAACCAGCAGCGCCTGCCATGGCAAGGTTATATCCAATGACTTCATCAGAGTTATTTATTATGTCAATTAGAGGATCTCCTTCTTCAAATACGATGGAGTTCCAGGGTACCAGGTCAAAATAGGGCAATGAAGTAATATCCGGTACATTTCCAATCACTCCCTGGATATCCGGATCGGAGGTCATAATATTCAATGCGGCTCCATATTGGAAGGCAAAATCGACTATTGAGGTTAGTGGTGCCTGCCCTGAGGCACCGGTGATGGCGTATAGCAATACATCGTTACTACCTAGCCACATCAAGAAAAAACTACCTTCGGCTTCCACTGCATCACTAATCATGGAAGAAGTGCCGGGGTTAGATGCGAACCTTCCATAGAAGGGGTTAAATCTAGGATCTATTCCTGCCAGACTCCAATCACCGGTTTGAGGAATTAGTGCTTGTCCTAAAAGTACCCCAGGGACGCTGAAGTTATTGATCGGGGGACCACCATAGATAAATCCTGGATTAACTTGAGGAATCGGTACCGCCCCCAGGTCTGAAGCAGTGGGAGCAGGAAGGGGTGGATCCCCGGCCAGGATCAGTCGTCCTGCTATTACCCAGTTAGCGGGATTTGGATCTGACAAGTCTGAAAACAAACTATTAAAACCGTTTTCAGTATTAATGTCCGGTTGTACAAACTCTCCACCGCCAACTTCGGAAAACTGCGTGGCCAAAATGTTTCCCAGTGAGTTCATCTGTCCCAGATCAAACAGCGCATTACTTTGAAAGCCAGCACTGGTGGAATTGCCTAAAACCACGAATTTGCTGAAGTCAGCAGTGCCGGCACTGGGTTCTCCCGGATCCGGTGGGCCAGGCTTATCAGGAGGGGGAACCACCGGCCAATCCTGCTCACAGGAGCCTAGAGTAAAAACCAGTGCTAACGCGGTTAGGTATAAATAGCATTTCATTCGGTTCAAGTTAATTCAGGAATTGATCAAAGGTAAGGGCTACGTAGTATTGTGACCCGACAAAGCCAGGACCAATATTGGTGCGGTAATCTCCGGAGAAAAGATTGGTTCCTCCGACTTTAACTACTGATTTGATCGATTCGACCTTGTAGTTCAATTGCAGGTCAAGTACGCCGAAATCAGGTATGTCTCCTATCCCAAAGGTCGACTCCCACAGAAATTCGTCCTGCCATCTGAAAGCTGCATAAAAGCCTATGTTGTTACCAATATTTCGATTGCTGACGTTGACATTGAATTTATGTTCTGGTGTATTAAAGCCTGCCACAAATCCTTCTGGTAGGGTACCATCAACTGAGAATTGTGCCCAGTTGTAACTACCACCAAAGGAATATCCATTACCAATATTCCAGGTTACCCCTAATCCAATACCATCCGAGCTCACATCGTTTCTGACGTTTACATAGGGATTCATGAGGATATTGAAACCACCTACCGCATTGGTAAGCACTTCTCCACGTCGTTCAACGGGCCCCGCACTCAATACCGGACGATTGGCAATAAAGTCCTTGTACTGATTGTGATAATAATTGAAATCCACCATTATCTTACTGTTAATAATGCCTTTGTACCCTATTTCGTAGGCTGTGAGTTGTTCAGGCTCAACAAAATCTATACTAACAGGTTGTAGGGTTTCAGGATCCAAGGCGCCTGCACCCCCACTACCTTCATGAATTCCATAGCGGGCTGCATTCTTCTCAGTACTTCCAACTAGGATTCCTGCTGGAGTGGGAAACCAGATAAACTGTGATTGTGAATCGGGATTCCTAAACCCAGTTTGGAATGATGCTCGAATATTATGGCTTTCCTTTACACTGTATACTGCTGATAGTCTTGGGTTTATCTGGCCTTCGAAATTCTCATTCTTGTCATAGCGCAAAGAACCGGTAAGTATTAACTTATCCAACTGCTTACTAAGCTGTGCATAAGCCCCCCACTCACTTATGTTGACCCTTTCAAAGCCTCCGCCATCTATCGGTTCTTCATCGAAAATAGTACCTCCTGACCAAATACTGTAGCGTCTGAAATTACCCCCAACGATAATCTCTGCCCAGTCAATTTGATTTTTGAAGTTATAATTACCCTCGATATGCAGCAGTCTGGAGCCTTCAATGAAACCAGCCCCGTTTTCATCGACGTTCAGATTAGCGTTTCGGGTATCATCAATAATGCTTTGCAGTTCTGCTTGGGAAAGTTCATTCCTGCTCCTATCGGCCTGGGTACGCGAGGCTGCGTGCGCTGCATCTTCATCACCTGCAGGTACCCCGGGAATCAAACCTTGTATGGCCAATACGTAGGTGCCCAGGTAAGTGGGTACCCATTCCTCTGCTGAAGGCGAAATGCGTTCATTGGTGAAAGCACCTAGAGCGTCCATATTATAGGAATCGCCGTCATCAGTGGCAGTGTGGTACCCTCTGATAAAAAAGTTATCTCCTTCTAACTCCAGTTTGTGGAACTGTTGCGAGAAATCCCGCAGGGCAAATTTCCCAGACCCCTGATAGATAGCACTCCCACCCCCATACCGATAGTTATAGGATAATTCCATTCTATCATTTATCCGGTAGTGCAATGCTGCATCGGCCTTAATGCTTTTGGCATCCCTGTTATCCAATAGTACCTCTTCTTGGAAGCCCGTACGTCTAATATCGATGTCTCCCAAAGGTGCTAGCTCTGGTATGCCGGTCAAATCACCAATATTTCCGGCAATAACACCTTCATCTCCGTAGGTGTTGAGCCCGTCAAAATTCGGTGCACCAACTGGATTTCCTGGAATCACCCGGTCAGTAGTGTAATCGTTGCCCAGCCAATCAGTGGCCTGCAAAATGTTGAAGTTTACTTTAAAAGCAAACTTGTCATTAAATGCTTTAGCATAGCGGATTCCGAAGTTGTACAAGGGATCGGTACCTGCGGCATCAGAATCGGTAACCCCAACTTTTACTTGTGCACTTAGTCCCTGATAGTCAAAAGGGCTTTTGCTATTCATAAATAGTATACCATTAAAAGCATTGGGTCCGTACAGTGCGGAGGCTGCTCCTGGTACTAGTTCTACACTTTCGGCATCAAGCTCCGATATTCCTACCAGATTTCCTGTAGGAAAATTCAGTAATGGTGCAGAAATGTCCATACCATCCACCAGTGTAACAAAACGCACATTGGCAATGGTAGCAAAACCCCTGGTATTAATAGCGTTGAAAGTTAAGCTTCCAGTACTGGTAGTCACCCCTTTGATATGGGATAATGACTCAAAAAAGTTTGGTGCGGCGGTTTGCTGAATGGCTAAAATATCCATCTTTTCAACCGTCACAGGCGATTGCATGATACTTTCTTCTACCCTCGATGCGGAAACTACAATCTCCTGACCCAAAAGTACACTTTCCGACAATTCAATGGATAATCCTCTGGTATCTTCGTTTGTGATGTCAACTACCTGGGTTTCAAACCCAACCATAGAAATGAGTATGGTAAATGGCGGGGGTTGCTGTACGCTGAGATCAAAATTGCCCTCGATATCGGTAATGGTACCAATCACTTGATCCTTAACCACGATGTTTACCCCAATTAGTGCTTCGCCCGTTTCGGCCTCGGCAACATTTCCCGTTACTCTAGTTTGGGCGTTTAATATACTGGTGGTAGTTAGCCACAACAAGAGTATTGAGAATAGATGTAAAAGTCTTTTCATAGGCTGGTGTCTTATTCCGCTTAAGAAATCGTCAGTTTTAAAACGTAAAAATACAGATTTTGTATCCTGCAACCCTGAAACTAACGAATTATTACGAAATATTTAAAATTATGGTGTTAATAGGTGGGCAACTAGGTTTCTTGCTGCTTTCGAAGATATTCCACCAACTTTTCGCACAGGTCATTCATTTCCTGGGACATAAAATTATCACCGGTGGCATTCAGGATGCTTTGTGCCATGCCTCCGATAGTATCGACGTAAAACCTTTTCATGTCATCAACCGGCATATCTTTTGACCACAAATCAATTCGCAAGGTGTTCTTTTGCTGATGATCCCATAAAGAGATGGCTATGGATTTGGTTTCTGATGGTTTGCTATCAATCTGGTCAGTTGCATGCCATTGTATTTTTTCAGGAATGTTTTGCTCATCCAGTTCAACGGTAAAATTGATCTCTGATTTCTTGGTCATTTTCTGCTAAAATGTGGTCTTATTCAATTATCTAATGAGTACTTCTTTAATAGTGCTCTTGCCTCCTGGTCATCTTGTTTGAGCCGGGATGTCAATTCGTCGGTGTTGCGAAATTTTATCTCTGGTCTGATTTGTTTTACCACTCCTACAGCGACCTCATGGTGGTAAATATCCTGATCAAAGTCAAAGATGTGAATTTCTATGGTTCGCTTTTCGGACCCGACTGTAGGTTTGTAGCCGATGTTCATCATGCCATGATGCACCTTTTGATCAACAGTAACCATAACTGCATAAGCACCATCAGAGGGTATTAGTTTGTAGTCCTCGGCAATTTCAATATTGGCGGTTGGGAATCCTATGATACGACCTAATTGTTGACCAGGTATTACCTTTCCAGAAATTTGAAAGAAACGGCCCAGCAGTTTGTTAGCCTCGTCAATGCGATCATTCATAATGTTTTCACGAATTTTGGTGGAGCTTACCGCGATCTGATCGATATCTTTCCTGGGTATTTCTACCACTTCAAAACCATATTTGGCAGCATTTGCTTTTAGGTATTCAAAACTCCCTTCCCGGTTCTTTCCGAAGCGGTGGTCATAACCAATTACCAGTTGCTTGGTGCCCAATTGTTTTACCAGTACCTGCTCCAGGTATTGTTGCGAGGTAATTTGGGAAAATTTTTGGGTGAATGGTAGGCGGATAAGATGGTCAATACCAAGAGATTCCAGTAACAGTGCCTTTTCTTGAAAGGTGGTCAATAGCTTAAGCTGACTACCAGGTTTCAGCACATACCGTGGATGTGGCCAAAAAGTTAGAATTACCGTTTCTCCGGATTTCGAACGCGCCAGTTCCCCCAGTTTCCTGATAATTTTTTGATGACCCAGGTGCACACCGTCAAATGTTCCGGCGGTGACCACAGGGTACTTGATTCTCTTAAATTCATCGATTCCAGAATAAATGCGCATAGTCTATTTTGGATCCAAGGAGGTGTGTTTCAGCAAATCGTCCAGCTGCTGAGCTTCAGCCAAGGTGTAAATTCCAATCCGGGTTCTGGTCAATGCAGCCAAGTAGGCTCCGGTCCCGAGTACTGTGCCAAAATCCCTTACCAAACTCCTGATATAAGTACCTTTCGAGCAGACTACCTTAAAGTCAACCTCTGGTAATTTACATTTGATGATTTCAAACTTGCGTATATGAACCTGCCTGGGCTTTAATTCTACCTGCTGGCCCTTCCGAGCTTTGTTATAAACACGCTGTCCGTCAACTTTCACTGCGGAATATACCGGGGGTATTTGTTGGATCTCTCCCACAAAGCTATCACTTACCTTGATTACATCAGATTCCGTTAGGTGTGAAGTATCCTTACTGGAGTCAAAGTCAGTTTCCAGATCAATAGAAGGGGTAGTTTTGCCCAATACCAGTTTTCCTTCATATTCTTTTTCCATCTCTTGGTACTGGTGGATCTTTTTAGTCATTTTTCCTGTACAAAGAATCAAAAGACCAGTAGCCAATGGATCCAAGGTTCCAGCATGACCAATCTTCTTGATGCCTAACGCCCCTCTTAGTTTCTTTACTACACCAAAAGAGGTCCACTCATAGGGCTTGTCAATCAGCAGCATGCTTCCTTCCTGGCTTAGTTGGTTCATTACATTGAAAGTAGAATGGTAACACTGCCAACTGCGAAACAATAAAAAGCGAAATAGATAAGTTTCCCTTTTTTAACAATAGAGATCATCCACTTACATGCCACTAATCCGGTGATAAAAGCGGCTAGAAAGCCAATGATCAAAACCACAGTAGTTATGTTTTCGGACATTTCAGGTGCCTGCAAATAATCCATTAGCTTCAGCGCGCTTCCACCTAGGATTGGCATTAGTACCATGAGAAAAGAGAAACGGGCGGCTTTTTCTTTATCTACTCCTAACAGTAAAGCTGTTGAGATAGTAGCACCTGATCTCGAAATACCAGGTAAAATGGCCAATGCTTGGGACAGACCGATCAACAAAGATCGGCCCAGGGTTACTTTCCCGGTTCTTGGTGGCGCGTAATAGGTCATAGCCAATAACAGGCCGGTAACCAACAGCATGAATCCGACCAGTAGTAATTGTCCGCTAAAAAAATTCTCAATCTCCTGATCATATGTCAATCCAATAATGCCTACTGGAATCGCCGAGATGATTAATGCCGCGGTATAGTTAACGGCCTCTTTGTCAAATCGAAAAAAATCCGTAAACAGCTTCAAGAGGTCTTTTCTGAAGATTACTACGGTACTGAGACAGGTAGCAGCGTGGACCACCACTGAGAACAGTAGGTTGTTAGCGGTTTGCACATTAAGCAAGGCGGTTCCCAGCTCAATATGCCCACTGCTGCTTATAGGTAAGAATTCCGTAAGTCCTTGGAGTATCCCAAGAATAATGGCATCGATCGCGGTCATTTATCCTTGCCGGGATTGTGTAGTATGGCGAAAAATTGAATCATGAAACCCACCATTACAATTATTGGACCCAGGGTTAACCCCACAAATCCAAACCCATAAGGGGCGGAATCAAGCGACATAACCACGAAACCCAGTATCAAAACGGCCAAACCAACCAGCATGATTATATAGTTTTTTCTTCCAAATGGTAATCCTTTATTGCTCATTTTAGTAGAGTTCGTCAAGCGACATTTTTAAATACTTTCTGATGGCCCGCCTGGTACTAAACAACCCTATGACTCCGCCCATCAATATCAAACCGGCAAATAATATTAGTACCCTATTAGGATCACTGATTACCGACAAGTCAGGGATTTGATGCCTCGCATATTCCAGCAGTCCAAACAACAATAATGAGGCCACCAACCCAGCCAACAAACCATGGTTCAAGGACCTCCATAAAAATGGTCTTTGGATAAATGCCCCAGTAGCTCCCACCAACTGCATACTTCGAATCAGGAATCGCTGAGAGAAAAGGGCTAATTTAATGGTGTTATTGATCAGTAATACTACAGTCAACAGCAACAGCACAAAGAATCCGATCAATATCAGACCAATCTTTGTGGTATTCTTATTGATATCAGCGATAATATTGTCCAGATAACTCACTTCAAACACTCCATTTATTGATTCGATTTCCGTGGTGATCTGGGTCAAGCTTAAACTGTCCTGGTACTCCGGTTTCAACTTTAGCAGATATGCATCTCTCAATGGATTATGACCAAGGAACTCCTCAGGATTCTCACCGGATTTGAGCGCAAAATCTTCCAAAGCCTGCTCTTTAGAAATATATATCAATTGAGGTTCATCGTCCTTTACCAGGGTATACTCTTTGTTGGCAAGAGTTTTTTGAATTCCCAATACTTGATTTTCGCTAAGCTGACTGTCCAAATAAATCTGGACTTCCATCTGCTCCCTGATGTATTCACTTAATTTATGACTGTGGATGAATAAAATTCCGAACAGGCCCATAACGAATAAGGCCAAAGCAATACTAAATACAACGCTTAGAAAGGGATAAGAACCTAGCTTCTTCTTTTTACGTGGTCGTTTGTTTTCCAATTTGGCTAGCTAAAAGCTCAAATTTAAGAATTAATCCTAAAACCGGGGCAAAAAAAATCCCGCGGTTAGGCGGGATTAACTATTTATGATATCAGCTAATCTATTTGTTAGCTTGGATAATCTCTAATTTTTTGATGACATCCTGATCGGTTAGCTCTTCCAAAGGTGTGATATTTTGTTGATCGTCCTTAATTCTGTAATAGGCATTGTCGTAATAGATGAACAAACGTTTACCGGTATTGGAATTCAGCTCTAGAATTTCGTATGGGATGTCCCTGAAATCTCCATATAGATAAAGCTTTCCGCTGTAGTACTGGTAGTGGAACAAATCCTCATCTTTCTTAGCGGTTTCAACAGTTACCACAGAATTATCTGCCAATCCATCTTGCGCTAATGATGCTGTTGGAATCTCAATTGATTCCTCTGTATCGGTCTGATCGAGGTCAGGATCTACCAGATTAGGGCTATTGACCACCAAATCAAAGCCTTCAGTTTCTTCTGCTTCCGCTGACACGGTAGCAGCTGGAATTACCTCAGCCGGTTGTTCAACCTGAGCTGTTGATTGGGGCTCTTCCACTACTTCTACATTTTCAGTATTGTCGTCTATCGCAACAATTTCTTCTACAGGTAATTCCTCTTCCACTTCGTCGATTACCTCAGGTTCCACCT
>JANQPK010000168.1 GCA_028289505.1 Cyclobacteriaceae bacterium | reverse complement strand
CCACTGGCAAAAGAATGGCAAAGGTTCACCTGATTTAGCTGGGCATTTTCAAGATTGGTTTGATTCAAACGAGCATGTTCTAAGTTGCATCCGACTAGGTTAGCATTACTTAAGTTACTACTGTTTAAATTGGAAGCAGTTAAATTAACATGGCTGAGGTTGGTTTTTGCCAAGTAACAATTCACCAGATTAATGTTATAAATTTTGTTCTGATTCAATCTTTTAATATTACCGACAGTCCTGAATGCGGCCTCATCAGATTCCCATAATCGGAAATCATCAATTTCGTCCAGGTAGGTTTTGATACGCCTACGCTCTTCACCAATCTTATTCAGCCAAAAGATCAATATACCGATGATGGCCACATCGAACAGCATACCATGCGCCTCCACTAGAATCTGAGGAAAGAATACCTCAAACCTATTCAGGTAATGTGGTAGACTGAATATGATCACCACCATCGAAAGACCAAACAATACCAAGAAAGAGGTTAATATAGGCCTTTCCAGGATGTACTGAACTAACTTGGATAAGTTCTTAATCAACTGGATTTAATTTAGGTTAAAAAACAGGATCTCAATATAGAGCACTACATTACCATTTGCCCACCATAATAGAGGCAAACCTTACAGGTAATAAATACTGTGGAAGATCGATTAATCTAGCAATCCAGCTTTTTTCAGACGTGCTAATTTCTGAACCAAAACCTGGTTAATACGCTGATAGGATTCCGTACTCCATCCTGCAACATGCGGTGTCAGAAGCAATCGTGGTGAATTAAGTAAATATTGGTATGTATCTTTTTGATTTTCAGAAATTTGAGTGACAGGTTCTAGCTGATAAACATCCAAACAGGCCGCTATCACCTTTTGCTCCTTTAACAAATTGACTAAATCGTTTAAAGGAAGGATCTCTCCCCTGGCACTATTTATTAAATAAATTGGCTTAGAAAACTGCTGAAAAAAGGAATAGTTGTAAAATCCTCTGGTTTCATCAGTTAATGGTACATGAAGACTGACAATATCACTCTGCTCGAATAGCGATTTCAATGAAACTGGCTGGTAATGTGAGGAGATTGGCTTGGTTAAATATTTGTCGTAACCCAGCACTTGACATCCGAAACTACCGAGTCTTTGAGCCAATGCGCAACCCATGTTACCACAACCTATCAGGCCCACAGTTTTGCTACCCAACTCGGTGCCTCGAAATGCTTCCCGATCCCAAATTCCTTTGCGTATTGCATCATCGGACTCCTTTATTCGGTGTAGCATGCTTAGCAGCATTCCCATTACATGTTCTGCTAACGAATCTCGATTACCCTCTGGTGCGTTTATTATTTGAATCTTCCTTTTCATTAACAAACGCTCATCCAGGTTATCTACACCTGCTCCGGCTCGAGCCACAAACTGTAATCTATTAGCAGTTTCTAGCAACGGACCATCGATACTGGTCTTACTGCGAACGATTAACCCCTGATATTTGTGAATTATGGTGGCTAAGTGCTTTCTACTAATATCCGGCTGATAATCCACTGAGTACCCGAGTGATTCCAGTTGCGGAATAATGCTGGGATGCATTTCATCAATGATAATGATAGATGAACTCACTTTTGGATCACAATGAAAACAACAGATGAGCTACTCCAAAATAAACTGCCAGTCCTAGCAGATCATTAGCCGTGGTAATAAATGGTCCTGATGCCAACGCCGGATTAATATCGAACTTGTCAAGTACCAAGGGGGTAGCGGTTCCCATAAAGGAAGCCAGTAATACCACACATAGAAGTGAACTAGCCACAATAAATGCCAGTTTCAGATCACTTTCCATCAGAAATTGTACCCCTAGAAAGACCATTGCGGCCAGTAGCAGTCCGTTTAATATAGCCACCCAAAATACTTTCCATAATCTGGTATAGGTGGTCTTGGTGAAGGCTGATTTATTGGCCAAACTTTGCACCACCAGAGAAGAAGATTGGATACCAACGTTTCCTCCAGTTGCCATGATCAGCGGAATAAAAAATGTTAGCGTTAAGGTGATATTTTGCTCAAAGGTTTCCATAAACAAAGCCCCGAGCAATCCTCCTAACATTCCCACCACCAACCAGGGCAACCTGGCCCTGGTCAACATCCAGATGCTATCGTCCTCCTCTACATCCTCAGAAATTCCTGACATCAACTGGCGGTCCTGCTCTGCCAGTTCAGTGATCACGTCTACAATATCATCAATGGTAATACGTCCCATCAATCTGCCTTGCCTATTTACTACAGGCAACGCTTCAAGGTCATATTTTTGCATGATACTGGCCACCTCCTCTTCTTCCTGAAAAGTCTCCACCGAAATCACTTCATCGTCGTAAATTGAAGAAACTTTAACATGGTCTTCTGCCATCACAATCTTCTTCAGGGATACCCTCCCCACCAATCGGTCAAGATCGTCTACCACATAAACAGCGTAAACTTTTTGAACGTTTTCAGCTTGTCTACGAATCTCTTCAATGGTCTTGCCAATACTCCAGTTCACATTGGCTTTTATGAGCTCCTTTGCCATCAAACCGCCAGCACAATCCTCATCGTAGCGCAATAATTCGAGCACGTTGGCGGCCTTCTGCTCATTTTCGATGCCTTCGATTACCTCTTCTCTAATCTTTATTGGAAGCTCATTGATAATATCGGCTCCATCGTCGCTATCCAACTCCCCCACAAACCTGGAAATTTCAGAAGGACTATAATGTTGTAGAAACTTAACCCTAAGGTCCTGGTCCAGATCGTTTATGATCTCTGCCGTTTCCCCCACCGGAAGCAGGTCTAAAACATACTTGCTTTCCTCGCTGGTAAATTCGTGTAAGAGAGATGTGATGTCAGCTGGATTAACTCCATCTAGACTTTCTTGTATAAAAGTAGAATCCTGTGTTGCAATAGCCTCACCGAAACGCTCCAAGAACTCTTGGGTTAACTCAAAGTGGTCTACGGATTCCAAAATGGTGTGACTGATTTAGTTAAGGTAACGTAGTCTTCGACGCCCAATTGTTCTGCCCTACGATCCAAGAGTTCCAGGGCACGGACTTCTTGCGGCAAATTAAACGCTTTTAAGGCGTTGCGCAAAGTTTTTCTCCTATTTTGAAAACCTTGTTTGACCAGTCTTCGAAACAGCACTTCATCACATTCCAACCGTGATTTTCCCAGGTTTTGAAGCCTTATAACCGCCGAATCCACCTTGGGTGGAGGATAAAAACACTCCGGCTTTACTTCAAATAAGTACTCCAGTTTATAAAAGGCTTGAAGCAATACGCTCAAGATCCCATAGGCTTTATTGCCAGGCGCTGAAACCAGCCTTCTGGCCACCTCTTTTTGTAGCATACAAACCATTTCCGGGATCTGCTGCTGGAGGTCCAGCACTTTAAAGAAGATCTGCGAGGATATGTTGTAGGGCAGATTTCCAATTATGGCAAATGAGCTGGGAATAACTGAAATATCCCAGGTTAGAAAGTCACCCTCTATCAGGTTTTCTGTTGCCTGTGGAAATCTCGTTTCTAGGTAAGCAATAGAGTCCGGATCCACCTCAATCATCCACAAAGTTTGATTATGTCTTTCTGCTAGATATTGAGTCAGCACCCCGGTTCCAGGACCAATTTCTAAGATGTGCTTGTACCCGCCAAATCCAGTTAGTGAATCAGCAATATTTTTGGCAGTCGACTGCTCTTTCAGGAAATGTTGCCCCAAATGTTTTTTCGGCTTTACCATCCTTCGAATTGATTAAATCCTCTAACTTGTGGTGGTAAATCTACTACAATACAAGCTAAGCACAAGCCATGGACAGAAGCGTACCTGTTATAGGGATTTCGATAGGTGATATAAACGGTGTTGGTCCGGAGATTATAATAAAAAGCTTTAACGATACCAGGCTATCAAAGCTGATCACACCAGTGGTTTATGGAAATGGAAAGATTATATCGTACTACAGAAAACTCCTTGAGATTGAAGGATTCCGGTATAATCAGATTAAAGAGGTTGATCAAGCCAAAAGCAAATCCCTCAATGTTCTAAATTGTTGGGAAGAGGCGGTTACTATTAAGCCGGGAGTCGCTACCGAGGAGGCGGGAAGCTATGCACTTAAGAGTCTTGAAAAGGCCACTTCGGATTTGATAGCGGGCAAAATTGATGGCTTGGTAACCTGTCCTATTAATAAAAAAACCATACAACAGGAAGCGTTCGATTTTCCCGGACATACCGAATATCTGACCCAGCGAACCGGAGCTGAGCGGGGTCTGATGCTAATGATCAGCGAAAATCTGCGAATTGGGGTGGTAACTGGACACATTCCATTATCTCAGGTTGCCAGTAGCATCACCAAAAAGCAAGTAACCGACAAGGTAGAGATTCTAGAAGAGGCTTTGAAAAAAGACTTTGGTATCGAGAAACCTAAAATAGCGGTGTTAGGACTCAATCCTCACGCTGGAGACCAGGGACTCCTAGGTATCGAGGAGCAAGAACTGATTGGCCCTATAATATCCGACTTGAAAAACAATGGAAAACTAGTATTTGGACCTTTTCCAGCAGACGGTTTCTTCGGCTCTCAAACCTACCTGAAATACGATGCAGTGCTGGCCATGTATCACGATCAGGGTTTAATTCCCTTTAAATCGCTGTCTTTCGGAACCGGGGTGAATTACACTGCTGGCCTTCCAGTAATACGTACTAGTCCAGATCATGGAACGGCTTATCCTATAGCGGGGCGGGGTATTGCAGATGAAAGCTCATTTCGGGCAGCTCTATTCTCTAATCTTGACTTAATCAAACATCGTAAGCAGCTGGTTCCTAATTTGTAATTAGACATTTCTAATTTGAATTAAATGTTTAACTTTGCAACTTGGTTTAAGCGAGGGGTATGAAAAAGATGGTAATT
>JANQPK010000163.1 GCA_028289505.1 Cyclobacteriaceae bacterium | reverse complement strand
CATATTCATCCTTACCCATTTGTGCTGGCAGTAAAACACCCCTTTCCTGCATGATATGATACACCGACTGAAAATGCTCCAACTCCTCAATGGCCGTTTCGATCAACTCCGGGATTATTTCCACCCTATCAGGAAACTTGGCCACAAAACTCATTGCCATTGCTGATGCTTTTCGCTCACAATTAGCGTGATCTTGCAGAAAGGCATTGAAATCATTCATGACAGCTTCTACCCAGGCAGGACTACTGTCGCATTCCAGCTCAAGACTTACCTTCATTATCCTGTTTTACTTTTACCAATGGCAGGGACCGTCGCACTCCCCACTCATAATATAAAGCAAAAAGATTATATTTAGAAACTGGACCACACACCTTATTATAAAGACGGAATTTATGTGGATTTAGTTGGATGTACTGAATGGATATTACAAAATTAATGTGGCTAGCAAATGGTGAATAGAGATCAAACAGAGTATCAACAATATGGTAATCAAAGATTATTGGAGGAGCAATTTTCGGCAGATCCCATCAATCAGTTTCAGCGGTGGTTCGAAGAAGCCGAATCCTCCGGTGTTCCTGAACCCAATATCATGACCCTAGCTACAGTGGGTGATCAGGGACAGCCATCACTACGGGTGGTGTTGATGAAGGAGGTGACAGCGCACGGCCTTGTATTTTATACCAATTTCAGAAGCCGTAAAGCCGGAGAAATGGATAATCATCCGAAAGCTGCGCTTAACTTTTTTTGGTATAAAATGAACCGCCAGGTTCGAATGGAGGGTAAAGTTACCAAAGTCTCCGACCAGAGATCGGATGCATACTTTAAAACCCGCCCCCGAGGCAGTCAGATAGGTGCCTGGGTTTCGGAACAAAGTCAAGCAATCCCTTCTCGGGAGTATTTGGAGGATCGACTAACCAATTACACTACCAAATTTGAGGGGCAGGAAGTTCCCAGGCCTCCCCACTGGGGTGGATACCATTTGATTCCTCATAGGGTGGAATTCTGGCAAAATGGCGAACATAGGCTGCATGACCGATTTCTTTATATACTTAATCAGGACACCTGGGAGCGTTGCCGCCTGGCGCCGTGATTAATGATTGAAGGAGTGAAGGAGTGAATGGATTATACTCAAACTCAAACCCAAACCCAAACTTAGTTTGTCGGTATATCTGGAACGATATGCTTATCCCCACCGGTTGATACCGGACCCACCTAACCCTGATGTTGAGATATGCGTGGTGATCCCCTCTTATAATGAACCTGATATCAACAGCACCCTGCAAGCCTTAACCCATTGTGACTCGATCGCTGGAAAAGTAGAAGTGATCATTGTGGTCAATGAAAGTACCGCAGACCCTCCACCAGTGAGGAAGCAGAACAAGATTACCATGCAAGCTATCAAAAAATGGAATGATTCTAACCGGAATGACCTGATCTTCCATCCTGTGCATCAAACGCTTCCAGAAAAGCAGGCTGGTGTGGGCCTGGCGCGAAAAATTGGCATGGATGAAGCCTGCAGGCGGTTCAACGATCTAGGTAGAGATGGTATTATCGCTTGTTTGGATGCCGACTGTACCTGTGAGCCTGATTATCTTAAAGCAATTCAGCATCATTTTAAGGCTTATCCCAAAACACCTGGTTGCGCTATCTATTTCGAACACCCATTAGCACATTATGCCATTGCAGCCTATGAGCTTCATTTGCGATATTACACCCATGGTTTGCGTTATAGTGGCTTGCCGTGTGCCTTTCAGACTGTTGGTTCTGCAATGGCAGTAAGGTGCTCGGCCTATGAAAAACAAGGGGGTATGAGTAGAAGAAAAGCTGGCGAGGATTTCTATTTTCTACAAAAAATTATCAAACTGGGGGGTGTCACGGAGCTCAGAGATACCACCGTGTATCCCTCATCCAGACATTCACATCGGGTGCCATTTGGTACTGGCAAGGCTATGAATGATTATCAGAGATCAGCTACCGGAAAACTGTCTACCTACCACCCATATACCTTCCAAGATCTTCAAAGTCTGGTGCGGCAGGTGCCAAAATTATACGGGGTGTCGACATCACAAACCTCCTCCACCTGGGAAGCTTTTTCTAATGCCCTTCAGGGATTCATACCAAAGGAAGATTTCATAGCAACCATTGAAGACTTGAATCGAAGTACTAGTACTGAGATTACCTTTAAAAATAGGTTCTATCAATGGTGTGATGGTTTTCTCGCTTTTAAATTTTCCAACTATGCCAGGAGTCATCATTATCCAGCTGTAGATATAAAGGAAGCTGCTTCATGGTTGCTTAAAGCCGCTTATAAAGTTGAAATCGAAGAAAATGAGGTCATGGCTTTACTCATGCGGTATAGGTTGCTTGATAGCAAGGGCAACAGCGCGTAGCATACAGAGGCTAGTTGATAGAAACTGTTTGCCATACCCTGTTAGATAGCAAGAGCAACAGCGCGTAGCATACAGAGGCTAGTTGATAGAAACTGTTTGCCATACCCTG
>JANQPK010000149.1 GCA_028289505.1 Cyclobacteriaceae bacterium | reverse complement strand
AAGATTTTCGCACTTACCTTCCCGGACTGGTCTTCAAAAGCACCCATCAGACATCATTTAATTTGACATGAAATCCGAAAAAATCACCATATGGAACTTGCCATTGTTGTACAGGGAACCATTTTGGAAGCCCCGTTGCATTCCATTTTATGGAGTAATCCCTATCCGGTAACGCTTCTTCAATCAGAGATTTTAACGATTTAGGGGTATAAAACTTTGCGGTTACATAATAATTATTCCTACCAAAAGACTGCTGAACTTTGCGCCTGATCAATTTGGGGGTATTTCGGTTCATCATGCCGAAAACAATTCCATATTTCCCAACACGCACTGCTTCCCGTATCACCTGCACCGGGTTTTTGTAATATTCAAAAGTCGTTACAAAAGCAAGTGCATCAAAGGTATGGTCCTTGAAAGGCATGTAGTGGGAGTCGGCCAGTACCAAATCACCCCCAAAAAGTTGTCTTCCTTGCGCCAACATAAAGGGTGAGATGTCACCACCAGTGGCTTCGATCCCTATTTCATGCCACCATCGGGTAAAGCGGGTGGTTCCACAGCCAAATTCCAGTAGTGTTTTTACTCTTGGATCCTGCTTGATAAGCGCTTCCAGGGTTCGTTTCTGCCAAACTTCCTGCCGCTTATACGGACCTTCGTAATATTGCTCATACTTGTCAGTATCATCACGATTAAAAAACCATTCTTTTCTTCCTTGCCAATTCCGTAATTCCCCTTCTTCAGAAAGCTCAAATTTAGTTTTACCGGTAATTTCACTCATGATGCCTATTCCTGTAGTAGTAGATAAGAAACATTAATCTGTAAATGTATACTCTAATTATATCTGTAACCAACGCTTCGGCTTATATCTTAACTCCTGTAGTCCAAAGAATGATTTAGGTATAGTATAAGATATTTATTGTTAATTTTGTGAGCTAAATCTTATGGAGGTACAGGATAGATTAAATGGGTTGTCGCGAACTTTGGATGGGAAACTCCACACGGATCAGGCCATGCGAATATTGTATGCCACTGATGCTTCAGCTTATCGTGAATTACCTCTTGCTGTAGCCGTTCCTAGAAACGAAGCAGACCTGGTCAAACTGGTAAGGTTTGCTGCCTCCCATGATACTCCATTAATACCCCGTGCAGCGGGAACTAGTTTGGCTGGGCAAGTGGTAGGAGCGGGGATCGTGGTGGATATGAGTATTCATTTTGATCAGCTGCTTGAAGTCAATCCGGAAGAGAGATGGGTGAGGGTGCAGCCTGGGATAGTACGGGATGACCTGAATAAACAGCTGGCAGTTCACGGACTTATGTTTGGGCCAGAAACCGCCACTGCCAACAGAGCCATGATCGGGGGTATGATTGGTAACAATTCCTGTGGCGCCAATTCAATTGTCTATGGAAGCACTCGCGAGCACTTGTTGGAGGCCAGAGCGGTACTCAGCGATGGCAGTGTGGCGGAGTTTGGTCCGTTAAGCGACCTGGAATTCGTGGCTAAATCAAGATCAGCCCAAACGGCATCAAAGCTTGAGGCTTCCATTTACAGCACTCTCAAGACCATGTTGTCAGATTCGGAAAATTGCGAGGCCATTAAGCGGGATTTTCCAAAGTCCAGCATCCCCAGACGAAATACGGGTTATGCCTTGGACATGCTGTTGAATCTACATCCTTTCAACCAGGATGGTGAACCCTTTAACCTATGTAAGCTGCTCGCGGGTTCCGAAGGTACCTTGGCATTGATTAGCGAGGCAAAACTGAATTTGGTACCAATTCCACCTACCCAAGGTTGTTTGGTTTGCATACATTTCGACTCCATCCATGACAGCCTGATGGGAAATCTGGTGGCCTTAAAATACCAACCCACGGCCTGTGAGATGATGGATCACTACATACTTGAATGTACAAAAGAAAACATTGAACAGCGTAAGAACCGATTTTTTGTGCAGGGAGACCCCAAAGCAATAATTGTAGTAGAGTTCCGTACTGAGACTGAGGCAGCATGGAGAGAGAAGGCAGAGCGTCTGATTAGCGAGTTGAAAAGCGAGGGATTAGGTTATCACTTTCCCATAGTATATGGTGAGGATATGCCTCGGGTTTGGCAGCTCAGAAAAGCCGGATTGGGGTTACTAGCTAATATACCAGGCGAGGCAAAGGCCGCCCCGGTAATCGAAGATACTGCGGTTGATGTCAGGGAGTTGCCAGATTACATTCAGGAGTTTAATGAAATACTCAAAAAGCATGGTTTGTATTCGGTTCACTACGCTCATGCAGGGACTGGTGAATTGCACCTTAGGCCAATATTGAATTTGAAAACCTCAGAGGGACAAAAGATGTTCCGGGTTATTGCTGAAGAGATCGCCGGTTTAGTTAAAAAATACCAGGGATCACTTAGTGGCGAGCATGGGGATGGAAGATTGCGGGCAGAGTTTATACCTCAAATGGTAGGACAGCATAATTACCTGTTGTTACAACAGGTGAAAAACAGTTGGGATCCGCAGAATATACTGAATCCGGGAAAGATTGTTAATGCCCCACCCATGGATAAATCCTTGAGGTATGAGCAGGACCAGGTTACCCCTTCATTCGATACCGTGATGGACTTTGGACCGTATAAAGGGATTGTACAAGCTGCAGAGCAGTGCAACGGATCGGGTGATTGTCGTAAGACCTTCCTTAGTGGCGGTACCATGTGTCCCAGCTATATGGCTACTAGAAATGAGAAGGACACTACACGAGCACGTGCCAATATCTTACGGGAGGTACTCACCAGGTCCGATCGGGAAAACCCTTTTGCCAGTAATGAGATCAAGGAGGTGATGGACCTCTGCCTTTCCTGTAAAGGCTGTAAAGCGGAGTGTCCATCAAATGTGGATATCGCGAAATTGAAAGCTGAGTTTCTGCAACAACGTTACAATACCGAAGGTATTCCTCTAAGAACCAGGTTGATTGCTAGCTTTAATACTGCCAATCACATTGCTTCTTATGTGCCTGGCCTTTACAACTTCTTTATCTCAAATAAGTTAACCGGGGGACTGTTTAAACAGCTGGCTGGATTCGCTGTTGACAGGCCATTGCCTAAATTAGGCAGTACTACTTTGGAAAAATGGTTTCGTAAACAGGACCAGCAGGTTTCTGATGGAAACCGGGTGCTGCTGTTTTGTGATGAGTTTACCAACTACAATGATACCAATATTGGTATTTCTACGATAAAACTCCTCGGAAGACTTGGTTATCAGGTGGAAATCCCGAATCATCTGGAAAGTGGAAGGACGTTGTTGTCCAAAGGCTTGCTTAAAAAAGCCAAGAAGATTGCCATCAGCAATGTGGAATTGCTGAAAGATCAGGTGAGTGAGGCCAGCCCACTGGTGGGTATAGAACCTTCTGCAATTTTATCATTCCGCGATGAATATCTATCGCTGGTGCCCGGACATCTAAGGGAAGCCGCACAGTCAATTGCGGAGCATACCTTTACTATAGAAGAATTTCTTTGCAAGGAGATGGAAAAAGGTGCAATAAGCAGCGAGCAGTTTGTTGAGGATGAGAGATTAATTCGCCTTCATGGGCATTGTCATCAAAAAGCGATCTCTTCGATAGTGCCTACTAAGAAGTTGTTATCACTACCTGCAAATTATACCGTTCAGAATATCCCTTCGGGTTGCTGCGGCATGGCAGGATCATTTGGTTATGAACGAGAGCACTATCAGTTATCTATGAAAATTGGTGAACTGGTGCTGTTTCCTACTGTAAGAAATGCCGCTAAGGAAGTGATTATTGCAGCCCCTGGGACCAGCTGCCGGCATCAAATAATGGATGGAACCGGCAGAAAAGCCATGCATCCGGTGGAGATTCTTTGGCAAGCGCTGAAATAGACCTTGAGACAAATCTCAATTAACAAATCCCAAAAGCTAAGTAAGTGCCAGGAACCAAATCCTAAGAGTTTTCTCCGATACTTAGATCTGAATCTTGTGACCGGCAACCTACTACCAGAACCCTGCCTCCTGAGATCTGCCCTAATTCCCTAGTTCCCTGGTTCCCTGGTTCCTTAGTTCCCTTGTTCCCTGGTTCCTTGGTGCCAATGTTCCCTTGTTCCCTAGTTCCTTAGTTTCTTCGGTTTTTCAAATTCAGCATTCATGTGGTAGGGGAGTTGATAGACATTACCATTAGCATCTGCAAAATATAATTTGGATTCGGAAAAACTACTGGGATCACCATCGGCCCAAAAACTGTAGAAAGAGTCAGACACATGCAAAGGTCTTCTGGCATAGTTGTGGTTCATGCTGCTATTACCGGTTAGTTGATGCTTACTGCTCCAAGTCTCACCTCCATCTATACTTTCCCAAATCACCATTTCTCCTCCAGAGTAATAGGGTTGAGGACCGGTCACAGCCGGGGCTATGATCTGCCAGTGATCTCCGTCAATATACAAACTACCCATATCGTAGTTGTGGTCTGACTGGAAAACGGATTTTGTATTCCATTTTTGGCCGTCGAACCTGGTTAAATTCCACTGCCGAGGATCATTTTCAGGTCCGGGCTGGTGCCCTCCACTGGTCAGGTAAAGACAGACAGGATATCCCTTGCCATCGAAGTCCATATCTTTCAGATAGACGTTTTTACCCAGACTGGCATAATCCACCACCTGCGCTGGATTTTCCACTGCGGTCAATGGCAGTTTTAAGCGATCGCCTTGGGCATTGGTCCATGCTTTACCATAATCCGTACTTTGCACATAATACAAATCGGTACGGCGATCAACATTTCCATCAGGATGTCTACTAAAAAAGGTCCCCAGAGTATTTCCATTTCCACTGCTTATCTGGTAGTGCCCGCTTTTGGTAGCGCCATCTTCTATGATACCTGCCAGCTTTACATCTTCAGTCCAATTAACTCCATCTTCACTGGATTCAAAGTACAATTCTCTGATGCCGGTATATTTAGTGAAGAAATTGAAAAAGCCCAAGTCCTCACGGTAGAGTGGTTGAGGATAGGTCATTTCCTCTTGGGTAATCTGGATAAAGGAGTCGATATCGTGTGGTTTGCTGCTGCGGTATTTGTATCCCGGTCTTTTTCTACCCCGGCCGCTTACAAAAACCCATAAATAACCCTGCTTATCGATCAACAAACTGGGATTATCATGTGGGTCATCAACTCCCTCCTTATCAAAAACCACTGTCGGATGAGGTACCAAACCACTTTTGTGATCAAAATAAGAGATCATGCACAATAAGTGTTTCTGTTCTTTTGATATGGTACCACCGTACACAAAATAGGTTCTTTTCGCTTCTTCAGAATATATGGCCAGCGGTCGATGTTTGGCAGTGTAAGTACCTAGTCCACCCGAATATTTATCGCCATAATCTGAAGAGAACTGTCCAAGAGTAAACCAAATGCCCCTGTAACCATTGATCTTTTGGTTGTTCTTATTGTCCTGTCCGGATAGGAAATTAGGCAATAACAGAGTGATTATAAGCAGATACTTCATCGTTTGGACTAAATTATTTTTCCTGGATTCAAGATATTGTGGGGATCTAGGGTTCGCTTAAGCGTTTTCATAAGTTGGAGCTCTTGTTCAGTACGACTAACAGGCAAATAGTGCTTTTTGTGTAGGCCGATTCCATGTTCGGCAGATACTGAACCGCCCAGGGCTTTTAAGGGGCTATATACCAAATCATTAATTTGGTTGGTCAACTCCTGACTTCGATTGCTTTTCCCAACTACCAGGTGTACATTACCATCCGCCACATGGCCAAAGGTAAAAACCTGGTTCACATCAGGGAGTTGGGTCAGTTTGTTTACTATACCCTCCACAGTGGTGCCTATAAGAGGTATGGGTAGGCTGATATCAAACTGTTGAGCATAAGTGCAAGCACCTACCATCGGCTCCACGTCCTCACGAATGGTCCAGAAGCGGTTGACTTCAGAGGTGCTGGTTGCCGGAACTGCGTCCTGAATCATCTTTCTTTCCAAGGCCTGTTCTAATAACCTTTGCAGGAGCTGGGAATCTACTTCCTGATCGCTGCCCATACTATCTAAAAGCACGTAATAATTATAGTCATATGGAAGGGGAGGTGAAACCGAGGCGGGGGGTGTGGTTAATACCTTGTAGGTCCGGGGCCACATAAGCTCAAAACTGGTCAAGGTACCTGCCAAACCCTGGTCCATATATTTCAAGAATGACACTACTTGTGAATAGCTTTCCAGTCCAGCCAAGGCGCTGATCCTGCTGCTGGGTTTTTCCACCAGCCTTAATACTGCTCTTGTAACTAGTCCCAATGTCCCTTCACTGCCGATAAACAATTGTTTCAGGTCATACCCAGAATTATCCTTAATCAGTTTCTTCATGGATGAAACAACTGTACCATCAGCAAGTACCGCTTCCAGTCCAACTACCAATTGCCTGGTCATTCCGTAACGCAGCACTTGCAGGCCCCCTGCATTGGTAGCGATGATCCCGCCCATTTGTGCAGAGCCTTTAGCACCAAAATTTAAGGGAAACAACAACCCTTCTCTATCTGCTGCTTGTTGTACATGCTCCAGGATGACCCCGGACTGCACGGTAATGGTTCGGCTTTCCGCATCAACTTCCTCGATCTCATTCATCCTTTCCAGGGAGATCACTAGCTCTTTGGCTTTAGTCTCAGTACCACCTACTAAATTGGTGCGCCCGCCATGTATCACCACCGGTTGACGCTGTTGATGACAGATGCTGATGATTTTAGAGACTTCCTCGGTACTCTTGGGCAGTACCACTGCCTTTGCCTGCAGCGGCTGATCCATCTCCCAAACGTGATGATATCGGTCACTAACCGCCGAATTGGTCAGCACCTGTTTCTGATCCAGAAAAGCAGTTAATTGTTCAATTAGACTAGTTCCCACAAATCTTTTACTAGCGGTAATC
>JANQPK010000119.1 GCA_028289505.1 Cyclobacteriaceae bacterium | reverse complement strand
GTGTACTGGTTAGAGGCGGAAGATGAGTCCGCTACCAAATGGCGCTCACAGGTAATAGGGGAGGTTCCGGCCACTTCTCATGTAAACAGTCAGGGATTTACCAAGGCTCAGCTTTACCCTGGCGGTCCAGAGGAATTTCTGATTGCCGGAAATGGTAACATCTATTGTTTTCAGGTGCCCGGCAAACCTGAAAAGGAAAGTTGGCAGGTAGACCTGGTGGGAGCTGATACATCAGATGAGGGAATAGCTGTAGGCGATATTGATGGTGATGGTGATCTTGACTTTGCAGCCGGGCGCCGCCCGCAGGGTGGTGATGAACCCTTGATCGTGGTTTGGTTTGAAAACCCTGGTCAAGATACAGGCAGCTGGAAGGATCACGTCATTGGTAAAACCAATCACCCGGCTGATCGCTTTGGGGTGGCGGACCTCAATGGAGATGGTAAGTCGGATATCGTAGTTTGTGAGGAACGTTATCCGGGTTTAGAACCTGATGGGAATATGTTCTGGTACCAACAACCGACAGAAGCTTCTGATGAATGGCAACGCCAATGGGTCGTCACCCAGTATTCAATTAATAACCTTGATCTGCAGGATATGGACGGCGATGGTAGTATTGATATTGTGACCAGCGAACATAAGGGCCCTAATTTAGAGCTACAAATTTGGCACAATGACGGGAAAGGCAATTTCTCTAAGAGCGTTATTGATACCGGTAAAGAAAGTCATCTGGGCACTCAGGTATTCGATATGGATGGCGATGGCGATTTGGACATTATCAGTGCTGGATGGGATCACTATCAATACGTACACTTGTGGAGAAATGAACAAGGGCACCAGGGAACGAAGGCACCAGGGAATTAGGAAACGGAGATGCTCTAGCTAGCTTAATTAATAAAAACATAAACTCTCACCTACATTAAGGAACCAGAATCACTTGAGGCCTGTTTACTCACAGAATTATAGTGAAGTGTAAACAGTTCAGATATGACATTAAATAAAAAATCTAACCAATTGGCCGGCTACTCAAAGTGGTGCCTTTCTTTATTATTAATTTTTGCTTTCGGTTGTGGTGATGATGACCAACCCGATCCAATGCCGCCTGCACCCGCTCCGGATATAGAGGTTAGGATTGTATCCGTAGATCCAGCCAATAATCTTTTCACCTTACAGAATTTTGGAAGTGCCGCAGTGGACATTTCAGATTTCAGGCTTTGTTCAAAGTTCCAATACACTCCTGATTTGGAGGGCTTAACTATTGTGACCGGTTCTTTGAATTTAGCTGCCGGAGCCACCGTAACCTTAAGCGACTGGCCCCTGGATGAAGCAGGAGCCGACCTTGGGCTTTACCAACAAACTTCTGATTTTGAGGATGCTGACACCATGCAGGATTTCGTTCAGTGGGTGACTGCCGGTAACGGCAGGGAATCTGTGGCTGTCCAAAAAGGAATATGGGGTTCAGGTGAATTTATCGAAGGTAATGGACCTTACACCTACACCGGAAATGGACAACAAAACGGAGTGGACCAATGGGAAGCTTCATCTTCCACCGTGGGTCCCATTATCAGAATTCTAAGTGTTGACCCTGCAGCGGACGTATTTGTTTTGCAGAATTTTGGCGATGAGGCCTTAGATATCTCCGATTATCGCTTCTGTTCACGTTTTAATTACACTAGCGACCTGAGCTCTTTAACCATCAACCAAGGCTCGCTTAACTTAGAGCCTGACGCTACTGTGGAAATCAGTGGTTGGGACGTGGATGATACTTCCGCAGACTTTGGCTTATACCTGCCTAGCGGTGGGTTTAGCGACCCCGATGCTCTAGTTGATTTTGTTCAATATGGAGCTGGTGGTATTGGTAGAGAACCAGTAGCAGTAGCCAAAGATATTTGGAGTGCGGGTGACTTCTTAACAGGCACTGGCCCATTCACCTATCAAGGTGATGGTACTCAAAATGGCCTTGCATTTTGGGATTAGTATCTTTCGATCATGTAAGGAATCCAACAAATAAAATCTCACTCACGAATTGACTATTTCCGTTTAACTATGAATATTGGATGTTGAACCTTCAAGCTTGAACATCTGGTATATTCTTTGTTTAGTTATCTTCTGTGGAAGTTGCACAGAACCAACATCCGAGGACTCCCCTATAACCTTGGATATTTGGTACGGGGATCAGCAACAATTTGGTAGCCCTGGGTTGAGTCAGAGGTGGGTCAACATCCTGGGGAACGCAAGTTCCCCCCATGGGATTCAGGAAATGCGCTATCAATTGAATAGCCAGTCGCCCGTGATGTTGACTTTAGGCTGTGACCTGCACCGGTTGGCGGCACTGGGTGATTTTAATGTTGATCTGGATGTGCAGGATTGTCTGGAGGGTACCAACCAGCTGGTATTGGAGATATCGGATTCAGCGGGTAATCAGTTAACCCAAGAGATGAAGTTTGAATACACCAATGGGAAGCCTTGGCCCATGCCCTACCACATCAAATGGGCTGAGGTGGAAGATATCCAGTCGGTAGTCCAGGTAGTAGATGGTGAATGGGAGATCACTGAGGAAGGCATTCATAACCTGGACACCTATTATGACCGGGTGATTGCTCTTGGAGATAGCAGTTGGCAAAATTATGAAGTCTCTACTACGGTAATTTTCCATGATTTTACTCCTCCCACCAAAGGACCACCTACCTACAATGTATCTCATGCCGCCATCGCCAGTCGTTGGCCTGGTCATGATGTAGATTCCTTACAACCTTATAGAAAATGGTATCCGCTTGGTGCTACCTCAGAGTTCAGGCTTACCAAGGACCTTGACAGCTGTAGATGGCGTATTTTCGATGGCAATAAGCCAGGGTTTGATCGGTTTTATGTGGAGCAAACTTCACAGGATTATCGTCAGATTGGGTTGAATAAAACGTACGGAATGAAACACCGGGTGGAGACTATAGGACCTGGTCGCACCCAATACAGCGTAAAGCTTTGGCCTTATGATCGACCGGAACCTGAGCAATGGGATTTCCAGGGCATTGAAAGCGACGAGAACTTACCAGGTGGAAGCGCTTTGCTGATTGCACACAATACCAGTGTTACCTTCGGGGATGTTTTGGTTATACCAATTGACAATTAAAAATGGACAATTGACAATGTGTGTTCGATGTTTTTTACTGCTGTGTTGGTTGGGTAGTCTTGGGCTTTGTGCTCAACCAAAGCCGGGAGACCTTTTCCGGGAATATTCCTGGATCCCTGAAATGGTAAAATCGGAGAATGGGCGCTTCCTTAGAGTAGGGGGTAGGTTGGATTATCAAATCAATGCAGATCATTTCCCGGCGGACCGACAGAAGGAAGGTTATATCCCACTCGAGCAGTATGTCGAACTAACAGGAGCCATCAAGGCAGAGGTGGTATTGGAAAAAGTTGGTTCCCACGAGGATACTAAAAACCTGCGAATTTCAATCAATGGAAATCCGTTCATAGTACTACCGGAGGCTGAAGGTATACCGGAGCCACAATCCGACTACATGTATCATTTTTATCCAGTTTCTGAGGTTCCCCTAGATCAATTGAATCAGGGTATGGATAATAGCTTCAAATTGGAAGTAGATACTACTCAACGTTGGAATTGGCCTCAGCATTTAATCTACGGGATGATTTTACGGATATACTATGACCAGAAGTTGGTACCGGAAAACATCAAATTGGCAGGGGTGGTACCAGGTCAGGCATTAGTGGAGCAGGTGAAGCTATCGGTATCTGAGCCCTCCAAGAACATCCGTAGTGTTGACTACCTGGGTCTTTATGATGGCCTAAACTATGAAGGCGATGGTATCTACCGCCAATGGCATTACCATTACTACAGGGGAAAGATATCCCGTCATATTGGAAGCGCACACATGTATCCCTTTGAAGTGACCTGGAATACCACTTGGATACCCGATCAAACGGAGCCCCTGCAATTGGCAGCCAGAATTATCTTCAATTCCGGATTGATTTATTTCACCCCTCCGGTGACCGGACTTAGCCTGGATCGTGACTACAAGGTACAGTTGTGTAAGCCTTTTGATCAGCCCAAAAATTGGGTGACTCGAGAGGATGAGTTTGAGAGTAAACTGAACATTGAAGCGGATCCCCAATCCATAGAGGAAGCCAGACTATACTGGGTTAGCTGGAGTCCATGTTATAGCAATGGCGTCTACATCAATGACCTGAAGGTGTTTGACAAAGAGGGACCCTGTTATGACTACATGGCCCATGAAGTGATACTGAAGGATCATTCCGTGTTGAGATCGGGAACCAACATCATCAAAACCGGAAAGGAACCCCTACACGATGGTCAAATGGTTCATGGTATGGAGGTACAATGGCCAGGTATTATGATGCTTTTGAAGTATTCAATTGACAATTAAGAATTGACAATGTACAATTCAATCATTTACGAATTTCGAATTACGATTTACGAATACATTCTTATTCCGGTGCTGTTTCTGTGGACACTGGGTTGCTCGACATCTTCGCAGGTAACCATCACCGATGGTGCTATGAGTGCAGGACAGGAATGCTATCGCATTGAAACCCCCACCGCTACCTATCTTTATCAGAAAGAGGCCGGTGGCTTTTCCAATATTTACGATAGTCAGGGTACCGATTGGGTAAAGTTTAACAAATTGGATGAGGCTTCTTTCCCGGCTTCTGCTGCCGCTGATTACCGGGGCTTGCCCAATATGGTGTATAAATCCGATGATGGTGGGGCCGGACACCCGGGATTTGATAAGATGACCTCTGAAAAGATATCTGACCATCAGATTCGCTCGGTGTCG